>JBFZCA010000275.1:0-7939 GCA_041308205.1 Planctomycetota bacterium
CCCTGCAGGCGCCGGCCGTAGCCGGCGTTTCCCCCCTTCCCCTGAAGGGGGGACGGAAGGGGGGTTGTCTCAGACAGCAGGGACGCCGAGCGATTGCCGCCGTGGAGACCTCCCGTCCCCATCTCCATAGCGCCGGCAGAGCCGCAATTGCGCAACGGACGCGTTCATTGCACGTTTCGACGCACGGGTTCACCGAATATGTACGACGGCATTGTACGGAGGCGGATGGCCAAGGTCAAGCGCGGAAACGGTTTGAAGCGACGCAGGACCGGCCTCTCGGTTGCGGCTCGACACGATCCGGGACCTCGCCGCCCTGGCGGCGGCAGCGTGTGCGCGCTACACTGGCGGCGAACGCGCGCGCCGGTGCGCGATGGCAGCGGCGCCGCGCGCGCCGGGGGAGGTGCGGCATGATCAAGGTGCTCGTCAGCGGCGCCAGGGGGCGCATGGGCCGCGAGGTCGTCAAGGCGGTATGCGCGCAGCGCGACATGGAGGTCGCGGCACAGACCGATGTCGAGGATGACCTGCGTGCGGCGCTCGCGAGCGTGAAGCCGGATGTCGCCGTCGATTTCACGGCGCCCGCGTGCGCGTATGCCAACGCGCGTGCGATCATCGACGCGGGCGTCCGGCCGGTCATCGGCACGACGGGCTTCGCGCCGAAGGAGATCGAGGCGCTGGCGGCCCGCGCCGCGGAGAAGGGCATCGGCGGGGTCATCGCGCCGAACTTCGCCATCGGCGCCGTGTTGCTCATGCACTACGCGGCGCACGCCGCGCGCTTTCTTCCCCAGGCCGAGATCATCGAGCTCCACCACGACGCGAAGATCGACGCTCCTTCGGGGACGGCGCGGATGACGGCGGACATGATGGCCGCCGCACGCGGCGGCGCGCCGCCGCCGCGGCACGCCGCGGGCGCCGAATTCCGCGGGGGGCTGGTGGGCGGCATTCCCATCCACTCGGTGCGCCTGCAGGGGTTCGTGGCACACCAGGAGGTGATCTTCGGCGCGCAAGGCCAGGCGCTCACGCTGCGGCACGACAGCTTCAACCGCGAGAGCTTCATGCCCGGCGTCGTGCTCGCGATCCGCGAGTCGCTGCGGCTCGGCGGGATTGTCGTGGGCCTGGAGAAGATCCTCGGGATATAGACGCTCCCGGCCCGCGGCGACGGCAGCCGAAAAGGAGGCCTCGGCGGCGGAAGAGCGGGGAAGCGGCAAACCCCTTGCGGGCGGCCGTCAGTTGCGGCGTTCGCACGCCGTGAGCGTGTCGAACGTCGGGTCGATGCCGGCGAACGGGAACGGCGGTCGCGGGGGCTCGCCGCCGCGAAACGCGTATGACAGCAGCGCGAGCGCGTCCGCCAGATCCACGGCGCCGTCATCGTTGGCATCGGCCGCATCGGGGCAGGCCGCGACCGAGCGCGACAGCTTCCTGAAGAGATACGCGAGCAGCGCGACGGGATCGGATGCGTCCAGCGCTCCGTCGGCATTGACGTCGCCGCGCAGGAGGCGCGCGGGGTTGTCCAGAACGAGGATCGTGCCGCCGTCCGCGATCTTCACGGAGATCTGCACGTTCCCGGTCGATGGATCAAGGACTTCTCCCGAGGCGTACGTCCGCGGGCCCAGACCGATCAGATCGTCCGGCGCCGCGTCCGCGGAGACCCAGAACGCAACCAGCGCGATGGGCCTGTACGCCGCCGCAGTCTGCGAGAAGTTGCTGTCGAACGTCATTCTGAGCGTGACCGTGCCGCCCGTATTCGTCGCCTGGAAGCTCGTCACGTGGTCCTGAGCCTCGGGCGCGATCTCGCACGCCAGCACTTCGAGCATATCCTCGTCGTAATCGACGCCGACCGATAGCGAGGCGAGCGCCGACACGTTGGTCAGCATGATGGGCATGACGGCGACGGAGCCGCAGGGGGCGGACGGAGAGCCGAAATGGACCGCATCGAAGCCCCAGAGATCGATGCCGCCGTCCTGGAGGTTCTTGACCGGCACCAGCGGCTCGTGCCCTTCAATCGAGATCCATGTCTCCTCGCCGGGAATCAGCCAGACGGGGAACAGGAACGATGCCATCTCCAGTCCTTCGCCTTGCGAGAGCTCGGGAATGAAGGTCAGCGTCACGAAGTCGCCGTCGGCGACCGGCGTGGGCTCTGGAAAGAAGACCTCGATGCGGACGGCGCTCTCCTGGAGCGTACGCGCGTAGTCGACCACGTAGAGGTCGCTATGGCCGCCAACGACGACGCGCGCGTCGTAGAACACGATCTCCGGGGTCAGGAAACCGAAGGAGAAGCCGAATCCCCGCATCTGAGCGCCGTCAGGCAGATCGCGCATCGAGAAGCGCAGGGCTACCTCGGACTGTCCCCACGCGGCCGGAACACGTTCGAGCGCGAAGCCGACATCCGCGATCTCGCTCGCGCCGAGCGGCGCAGGCGAAACCGAGAACGCGATGCATAGCGCCGCCGGCCACACAAGCGATGTGCGCAGCATCTTACTTGCTTTCATTACAACTTTCGATTGTACGAGGCGCCGCGCGAGCCGTCAAGAACTATATGCCGGGGAGGATCCACCGCGGCGCGCGCACGCCTCCGGGGGCCCGGCCGATGCCGCTCCTTGACGCTGCGGTGGGGCGGGGGTACCTTGGTGTGACCGCGGCGGCCGTCGGGGCGGCAATGTGCGCGCAAGCTGCCCGGCGTTTCTTCGAGGAGACCGCATGTCAGGCGACGTCGGCGAGCTGGTCGAGCAGTACGGGGCGCGGATCGCGCCGATCCTTGAGGCCGAGTTTCCCGCCGCCCGCTACCCCTTCCTTTCCGAAGGCGCACGATACCAACTGGAGTCCGGGGGCAAGCGCCTGCGGCCGGCCCTGTGCCTGCTTGCCTGCGAGGGGCTGGGCGGGGACCCGGAGGAGGCGTTGCCCTTCGCCTGCGCCTCGGAAATCCTCCACAACCTCTTCCTGCTCCACGATGATATCGAGGACGGCGACCGGCTCAGGCGGAACCGGGAGACCCTGTGGGTGCGGTACGGCATCCCCAACGCTATAAATGTCGGCGATTTCATGGTAGCCAAGGCCTACCTGATCCTCCTCGAGAGCCGGGTTCCTCCGGGCGTGCTGAGGGAGCTCGTCCGCGTGTTCAGCGAGACGTACCTGACGACGACGCGAGGCCAGGCGCTGGACATCAACCTCAGGGCCGCGCCGGATCTGACCGTGGCGCGGTATCTGGAGATCGTGTCGCTGAAGACGGCGCGGTACCTGGCCTACAACATGGTCGGCGGCGCGCTCGTCGCCGGGGCGGGCCCCGAGATCGTGGCGCGGCTCTGGGAGCTCGGGGAAGCGCTCGGCCCGGCATTTCAGATTCAGGACGATCTGCTCGACATGACCGCCGGCAAGGGCCGGGGCGGGGAGATCGGCTGCGACATTCGAGAAGGCAAGCCCACGCTGTTCCTGGCGCATGTCCTCGGCTCGGATGCCGGCGCGGAGGAACGAGCGCGGCTGCTCGCGATTCTCGGGCGCCCGCGCGGTGAAACGACTGCCGCCGATGTGGACTGGACGATTGCCCTGTACGAGCGCACGGGAGCGCTCGAGTTCGCGCGGCGCACCGCCGAGACGCTCGCCGCCGGGGCGGAGGCGCTCATCGCGGCGCTGCCGCTCGCGAACAAGCGCGTATTCAGCGAGATTGCCGGGTATGTCATCAAACGCAGAACGTGACGGCATGAAAGTGGCGATTCTCTGCGGGGGGCCGGGACCCGAACGGGAGGTGTCCCTGGCAAGCGGCGCCGCGGTCGCCCGCGCGCTGCGGGAGGCGGGCTGCGAGCCGGTGCCGGTCGAGATCACCGCCGGGGGCGATTTCCGCATCCGCGGGCGGACGATGCAGCCGGCCGCCTGCATGGAACGGCTGCGGCGCGGGGGCGTCTGCGCGGTCTTCGTCGCGCTTCACGGCCCGTACGGCGAGGACGGGGTGATCCAGGGCTTCCTCCGGGTGCTGCGCGTCCCGTTCACGGGGCCGGATGTCGAGTGCGCCGCGATCGCGATGCACAAGCACGCCACGCGCCTTCTTCTGGCCGATGCCGGCGTTCCCATCGCCCCCGGGATGCTTCTGCGCCGGGGCGATGCGCTGGATGCCGTCGGCATGGCGCCGCCGCTCGTCGCCAAACCCTGCCGTCTGGGGTCGAGCGTCGGGGTGCGCATCGTCACGCGGGCCGACGGCGTGGAGGCGGCCGTGCGCGCCGTCTGGGACATGGGGCAGGATTGCGTGCTCGAGCGCTACATCGAGGGGGGCGAGTTCTCCTGCCCCGTGCGGGACACGCCCCGCGGGCCCGAGGCGCTGCCCGTCGTCGAGATCCGCCCGCGCGCCGGCCGGGAGTTCTTCGACTACGAGGCCAAGTACTCGCCCGGCCAGGCCGACGAGATCGTGCGGACCGATGGGGAGCCCTGGCTCGCGCAGATGCAGGCGCTTGCCGTGCGGTGCCACGCGGTGCTCGGGTGCCGCGCGTTCTCGCGGACCGATTTCATTCGCGGGCCGTCGGGGCCCGTCGTCCTGGAGATCAATGCGATACCCGGCCTGACGGAGAACTCGCTGCTGCCGAAGGCGGCGCGTGCCGCCGGTTTGACGCTGGGAACCCTGGCGCGCGAATGGATCGCGCAGGCCGTGGCAGACGGCCCCGGCCCGCACGCGACGGAAGCTGCGCGCGTGTGCGGGGTCTCGGCATGAGGGCGGGCGCGACCGCGATGATGAGGAATCGTATGACATGCAGAGCCGTGTGTGCGCTCGGCGCCTTGTGCCTGTGGGGCTGCGGCAGCTCCAGCGAGCGCGTCGAGTTCGTGGGCAACGAGCAGATCGAGGCGCGCCTTGCGGCGGTGCAGGCCGTCGTCCAGCGTCTCCGCGAGGAGGAGCAGGCCGGGGCCGAGACGCCATCGCCGCAGCGTGCGGCGGATCTTCAGGATCTTGCTCTCAAGGCCGATGCCGCGCAGGGCGAGCATGACCCGCAGATCAGGGCCGCATGCCTCGCCGCCCTCGGCGAAAGTGCGTACTGGACCGACCGGGAGATCTTCAGGAGGGCGCTCTCGGACCCCGCCCACCGCTGCCGGTGGGAGGGGCTGCACGCGCTCAGGCTGAAGAAGGATCCGCGCGTCGTGCCGGATGTGCTCGACATCCTGAAGAGAAGCGAGGAGCTCGAGATCCGCCTGGAGGCGATCAACCTGCTTTCCGAGCTGCACTCGCAAGAGGCCGTTCCCGTTCTCGTCGCCATTGTGACCGACCTGCTCGAGCGCAATCGGGCCGGGCAGGCGGCGTGCACGGCGCTCGGGCGCCTCACCGGGCAGACTTTCTCCGCCGAGGATTACCTGGGGTGGGGCAGGTGGTACAAGTCCTATGTCGAGAGCGAGGCCGCGCCCTCGCAGCCCAGTCCGTCCGCCGAGGGGTCCACTCCCGAGGCCGGGAACGGCGCCGGCGGCGCGGCGCCGCCGGAGAACAAGTAGGCAAGCAGCGCAATCGCGTCCGCGATCGTGAGCGCGCCGTCGTCGTCCGCATCGGCGGCGTCCGGGCAGGCGAGCGGCGCGCCGAACACCGCGGCCAGGATTCTGACGGCGTCGTCTATGCGCACGGCGCCGGAACCGGTGGCGTCGCCCCGCACGAACGACGGCTCGGCCGTGACTGCCAGCACCGACAGGTCGTCGATGTGCCAGCCGCCGCGCGCCGGGCTTTCGCCGGCCGCCTTGAGCGCGAAATCGATCTCGAACGCCTCCTCCGCGGGCAGGAACGCGGTGAGGTCTATGCACGCCCGGGCCCACGCGTGATCGTTGACGGCGACGCCGCCCGAGGTCCATGCCGTGCGGCCCCGGATCTCGATCCGGGCCTCGTCGCCCTCGGCGACGGAGAGCCATCGCGCGAATTCCAGAACGGTCCGGGCGCCGGAGGGCCGGGCGATCGGAGGGGATCTGAGGTACGACCAGCCGCCGGGACGGTAATCGCCGTCTCGTCCCTGCCCGCCGAGATCGATGCCCGCGCACGCGGGCGGGGAGAATGCCTCGGGGGGGTCCCACTGCCCGGCCGGGGATGCGATCGGACCGATCATCCACTCATCGAGGCCCGCCAGGGCGGCATGGCGCCACCCGCCGGCGCCCGTGTCGAAGCGCTCCTCGAAGATGGCCGTCGTGCGGCCGACGAGCAGATGGAACGCATCGCCGTCCAGCGCGGCATAGGGGGCGGCGACCCGAACGCCATCGATGTCCTCCGCGAGAATCGCATACGACACGAGGCCGTGCGCATCGAGGGCGGGGAAGCTGCCGGTGTAGATGCCGCCGTATTGCTCGTCGAGCGTCAAGAACCGCGCCTCGCCCCCGTTGATCTGATAGCGCACGCGCGGCGGCGAGGCCAGGGGGGCGCCATGGGCGCGCACGCGCAGGATCGGCCGCGCGCCGAGCGGCGGGTCCGGAGGAGGCGTGTGGAGCAGGAGGACGCTCTGCCACGGCGGCGGGAGCAGGCCTGCCGCGCCGAAGCTCGCCGCGAGCTGGCGGAGGTGCGGCGTGCCGTCGGAGAGATCCGCGTTGTCGTCGTCGAGAAAGAGGAGCGCCCAGCCGAGCTCCGGTCCGATGGCGCTGGGCCTGAGGCTCAGGCTCTCGAAGAAAAGGCGGCAGGCCAGGGCCCGGCCTGCCTCGCCCTCGGCGTCCTCGAGCGCCTCGCCGAGGCGCCACCATGCCCCGGCGACGATGAGGCCGCTTGCGTGGGGATCGGCCGTGATGTCGTTGGGCCAGCGCAGGAGCCGCGCGCTTACATCGCGACCGCCGTCGCCTGCGTGCAATCCGCAGGCGACGCGCGGGTTGTCGTTGAGGAGCACCGTGAAGGAGTCCGCCAGGCCTTCGTCGAGCGCCGTTTCGGGGGGCACGGGAGTGAGGCTCGATGTCAACGCGTGGGAGAACTCGTGGTGGATCACGGTGCTGAAGGCCGCGTCGGCGCACCCGTCGCGCGCCGCGCCGAACTCGAACATGCCCGCGCCGTACAAGGCGTTGCACGGCAGATTCTGCACGTTGACGCGGGCGCTGAGGGGCCGCGTGAGCACGGGGCAGTCGGGAAGGTAGGCGGCAACGAAGTCGCGGGCCGCGCCTATGTGCAGGAACACGTTGACCTGCGCCGTCTGCGCGGGCGCGGGCGGGTCGTTGAGAAGGAGCGTGCCGCCGTCGCACGCAATGCGCCCTGCAACCGGCGCGGCGTCCTCCGCCGTCACCGTCAGGAACGGTCCCCGCAGCCCCCGCACGGCGGCGAACGCGGCCTCGGGGGGCGCAGGGTCGAGGCATCCCTCCCGGTCCGTCAGGGCCGCCTGAATGTCGGCGCCCGATGCATCCTGGAAAGAGGCCAGAAGACCGCGCAAGGCGGCGATGACCGGCGGATTCTCCGGAGTATCCGGAAACATGCCCGGCGTCGCATACGCCGCCACGCAGACAGGGTGACGGCGCCAGAGAGGGTACTCTGCGAACGGGGCGCCGCCGGCCGGATCGGCAAACACGAGCGCCGCATCGGCGGCCGCGCCGCCGGCACGCACCGAGAGCCGCGCAAGGCGCGGGCGCGGCGATGACGCGAGCAGCACCAGCGCATCGCCGTCCGGTCCCGCGCGCAGACCGCCGAGCGCCGCGCTGTCGCGAATCACGGCGGCGCATGGATCGGGATCGAGCGCGCGGAACGCGGCATACACGAGCGTTCCGCCCCGGGCGCACCGGCGTACGGCGATGAGAAGCGCGGTGTCCCACACCGGAATCCCCTCGATGCGCTGCGTCAGGACTCGGATACCACCCGTATACGGCGTTGCGTCCGGGGTTTCGTCCGTGAATGTCGCCGCGACCCGCGCCGGCAGGCGCCCCTCGGCCGCCAGGAGCGCCGTCAGTTCCTCGGCAACGGGCTCGCGTGCGACCGTGACGGAGAATACGCCGCGATAGACGGCCGGGGGGGCGGTTCGGGACGCGGCCT
>JBFZCA010000276.1:0-4588 GCA_041308205.1 Planctomycetota bacterium
TCACAAGCAGCGGGATCACGCTGCTAAACCTAGGCAACTGGCTTTTCAACGACACTACGTTGGCAACCATGACTGGCCACCCTCAGGAGGGGGCGCTTGGTGATTTCGATGGCGATGGTGATAACGACATGGCGTCCGCGCTGTATGACGGTCGGGCGGTTGTGTTATTCACGAACAATGGGTTCGGTAGTTTCTCACGCAGTGACACAATCAACCTTGGAGACCCTTGCTACGCCGCTGTTGCGGCCGATTTCGACGGCGATGAGGACCTTGATGTTGCCGTCGCCAATTTCGGATCACTACGCATCGGCGGCATCTTCATCCTCCGCAACAAGGCGCTTGATCCCCCCGCTGGAATCAGAGAGCAGTTCGAGGCCGCGACGTATGACCACTTTCCACTCAATCACCATCCGCATTCACTGAGAGCAGCAGATCTGGATGCGGACTACAGGCCTGACTTCGTCGCTCCCGTGCTGAATTACACGGGAACACATGGACTCGAGATCCGATTCAATCAGACCGTATACGCGGAGTTTCGTCGTGGCGATTCCAATGACGACGGCCGCTGGGATATTGGCGATGCGATTTGCATACTCGGCTACGTCACAGGCCAAGGGCCGCGACCCGTCTGTATGGAATCTGCAGATGTCAATGGGGATGGAAGAGTCGATATAGCAGCTCCAATCTCTTTTCTATCGTATCTCTTCGCAGGGGGTCTCCCGCCGATCGCACCGTTTCCCGATTGCGATTGGAGTCCACGTACCGGTGTGGGCTGTGCGGAGTATTCTAGCTGCGGTTGATGTTCGAATTCAAGGTGCGTCTGAGGAAATCCATGGGATAATGGCACAAGAGGAGCCTGGCGTATGAGAACGTTGTGGTCGGTTGTCTTGTGCTGCGTGCCTTGCCAAGCAGCCACAATAACCGTGAACGTCGACGGCGGCGCCGACTACACCGATATTCAGTCTGCAATCGACGCGGCGTCGGATGGGGATACCGTGCTTGTCGGCCCCGGCCTCTATGTGGTACGTGCATCGATCGACTTCAATCGCCTGCACGACCCTGGGAACCCGGCCGGACCTCCGTTGAAGAACATTGTCGTGCGCTCGGCAGCCGGGGCCGAGGCAACGACCATCCTGAGAGATCCCGAGCCGACATCGGCGCAGGACAAAGTCAATGCGGTGGTCTTCGAAAACGGCGAGGATGCAGGGTCGCAGTTGATCGGGTTCCGGGTGACGGGGCAATGGCCGATCTCCGGGGATGGAGTGCTGTGCGCGAACCGCTCCTCGCCGACCATCGCCGATTGCGTGCTCTCGGAGAACGTCGGGAACGGTATGAGCTGTGTGGACTACTCCTCGCCGGCTATACGCAACTGCACGATCTCGCTCAATTTCGATCGTGGCGTTTCTTGCGTCAACAACTGCGCGCCTCGCATCGCCGACTGCGTCATCTCTCAGAACGGCGGCGTCATGGGCGGGGGAGTGTTCTGCAAGGATAACTCCGCTCCGATTATCCGCGACTGTACGATCGCGTCGAATTTCGCCGCTCAAGCCGGAGGCGCCGTGTTCTGCTACGACAGCTCCACTCCGGAGATCTCCGACTGCAGAATCTGGGGAAATCTCGCAACGGAGGGAGGCGGCATAGCAGGAGGGGCGATTGTCACCAACTGCACGATTGCGGGGAATCTGGCATGCGCCGGCGGAGCGGTCAGCGCCGGGCTTTTTACGTTCGGACGGTATCCGAGACTCATCAACTGCACGATCGCAGGCAACCGTGCGCCTGAGGGAATGGGTGGGCTCCCGTGCGGACTCGACGACTGCTTCACCGCAGACGTGGTGAACTGCATTATCTGGGGAAACACGCCCGAATCGCTCTGCAACGAGATGCCCGGTTGCTCGACGACTCAGGATCCGCTGTTCATCTCCGAAGGGGCCTTCGATTTCTCACGCATGCCCTATGTGGCGATATCCGGCGGTCAGGCATTACGCCCCGATTTCATTGTCGAGCCGCCCGACTTCCGTCTCCGGCCGGGGTCTCCTGCAATCGACATCGCCGATCCCTCCCCGGCCCCGGATACGGACATAGAGGGCAATGCACGGCCGTGCTGGAGCGGCGTCGATATGGGAGCCCACGAGTACTGCGGCGGCGCGGCGCCTGCTCGGCTGCCGCAATTCAAGCGCGGCGACGTCAATGCGAGCGGCGCGCGCGACATCGCCGACGCCATATTCCTGTGCGGCTACCTGTTCGCGCATGGGCCCGCCCCCGCGTGCCTCGACGCTGCCGATGCGAACGACGACGGGAAGCTGAATGTCGCCGATGCCGTCGCGCTGCTCGGCCATCTCTTCGCGCACACGGGGCCGTTGCCCCAACCGTCCGGCTCGTGCGGGATCGACCCGACGAGCGACGACCTCGACTGCGGCGCCTATCCGCCCTGCGACGGACCGTGATCGCGGACCGGCCCCTCCGGCCCGTTCACCTCGGCTCGAACCTGAGGCCCCCGATCGGCCCGCCGCCCGGCTGCGCGATCCGGCAGAAGAAGTTCCAGCCGCCGCCGTGGTCGCCCGCTTTCAGCATGAGCGTGTTGTCGCCCTTCTTGAGCTTCACGGCGCCGGCGCCCGCCGGGGCGCCGTTGAGCCAGGCCTTGGCATAGTCGTCGGCCCCGAACTCCAGGCGCGCCTCCTGCTCGACCGGCGACACGATGACCGTGCGCAGGTACGCGCAACAGAAATCGATGGGGCCGAAGGTCGCCTCCAGGTTGATGCGCTCGCCCTCGAGATGCGTCTTGACGCGCACCCACTGGACGTCCTTCGC
This sequence comes from Planctomycetota bacterium, assembly GCA_041308205.1. Classification (GTDB taxonomy): domain Bacteria; phylum Planctomycetota; class UBA8108; order UBA8890; family UBA8898; genus UBA8898. The sequence continues at coordinate 2,809 of JBFZCA010000276.1, forward strand.
ACCGGGATCCTCGGGCGGGAACGCCGTGCCGAAGACCTTCGGGCCGTCCTGCACGTCCTCGAGCGTGAATGGGCCCGCCCCGCGCCACGCGAAGATGTGGCTCTTCCACCTGTCCATGTCCGCGGTGATGCGCCCGATCTCCTCCTTGAGGCCGCCGTCCTGCGTCGCCGCGGCGACCTTGGCGAGCACCTCTCTCGTCTTCTCGGAGTCCTCCCAGCAGCAGTTGCGCGCGATGCGCACGGCGGCGCGGCACGCCTCGGCCTTGAACTCGTCCTTCGCCATGTAACCCTCGGCAACCGAGAGCGCCGCGCACGTGTCGGCCTTGCCCATGCCGTCGAGCACGAACTTCACCTCGTCCGGTTGTGCGGCAAGATCGAGCGCCTTGACGAAGAGCGGCGTCGAGTCCTCGGCGTAGGGCGCGATCCGGACGAACGCGCGCAAGGCCGCCGCCTTCTGCGGCGCATCGCCGCTTCCCGAGGCGATTGCGAAGAGATCGGCCGCCGGCTCGGCGTTCGGCCAGTCGCCGAGCGCCGCGAAGGCCGCGTCCCTCACCGCTGCATCCCGATCGCGCAACGCCGCGCGCACGACCTCGAGCGCCTGCGGAGTCGCCGGCCCTGCCAGAAGGCGAAGCAGCGCGGCCTTGCCTTCGGCCGCCGCCGAGCCGATCGCCGCGACCACGGCGCCGGCCGCCGCATCCTTGCTCCCGATCTTGCGGAAGAGAGTCCGCGCCGCTTCCGCCGCCGCGCCGCGGTCCTGGTCTTCCTTGGGCGCCGCGACGAGCGCAAGCACGTTTCCAAGGCCGGCGCGCGTGCCGACGCGCCCCATGGCGATGATCGCCTCCCGGCGGACGGCGGCATCGGCATCCCCGGCGGCGATCTTCGCGAGCGGCTCGAAGGCGCCGCGCATCGTGCGCCTGCCGATCGCCTGGATCACCTCGGCGCGGCAGGCCGCTTCGCCCGCCTCCGCCCCGCGCACGAACGCCGCCTCGATGTCGGGGCCGCGCAGCCGGGTCAGGCTCGCCCGCGCGACATCTCTCTCGCGGCCCTCCCGCGTCGCGGCGGTCCGCGCGAGAGCACCGAGCGCCTCCGGCGTCCCTGCGTCGCCGAGGGCGTCGAGCGCCGCGACCCGCACGGCCTCGTGCGGGTTCTTCACGGCATCCATGACGATCGCGGCGGCATCGCCGCGCGAGGCGGCGGCGCGCACGACCAGCTCCTGGTCCTCGGGGCCGAGCGCGCCGTAGAGGTCGGCGAGTTTCCCGGCGGGCGCACCGTCATCGAGCAGCGCGAGCATGGCGATGGCGTTGCGCCTGAGCGCCGCGTCCTCGCCCGCGCCCTTGATCGCCGCGACGAGCAGATCGGCCGCAGCGCTGCCGCGCGTCGCCGCAAGCCCGCGCAGGCCCGCCACGCGCAACTGCTCGGAGCGGCCCGACGGGTAGAACCGGGCGTAGATTGCGGCGGCGTCCCCGTCCTTGCCCTCCGCGCGGAGCTTCTCCGCGCAGGCGAGCAGCGCGTCGTCGATCTCGATCGCGATCGGTTCGGGCGCGGCTGGGCGCGCGGCCTCGAGCGCCTTCACCGCCTCCGCGCCGCCGAAGCACCCGAGCGCCTTGGCCGCCGCGACGGCGACTTCCCTGTCGGACGCACTCGCGAGCGCGGCGACATCAGGCAGCGCCGCGCGGCAGTTGCACTGGACAAGGGTGTCGATGATGCCGGCCTTGATCCAGCCGCTTGTCGTCCCCAGCGCGCGCCGGAGCGCCTGCGAGGCCTCGGGCGCGTTCATGCCG
>JBFZCA010000277.1:0-3533 GCA_041308205.1 Planctomycetota bacterium
CGTCGAGGCCGTGGGCGGCGCCGGCACCGTCGCCCTCGCCGCGGCGCTGGCGCGCAAGGGCGGGGCGGTCGCGCTCATCGGCAACGTGACGCCGGAGGCATCGCTGCCGTTGCAGACCGTCGTCACGCGCGAGCTGACGCTCGCGGGGTCGTGCGCGTCCGCCGGGGAGTATCCGGCGTGCCTCGACCTGATCGCGCGCGGCGCGGTGCGCCTCGATCCGCTGCTGAGCGCCGCGGCGCCGCTCGCCGAGGGGGCGGCGTGGTTCGCGCGGCTGCGCGAGGGTACGGAAGGTCTGATGAAGGTCGTGTTGGTGCCGTGACGGAGAGGCTGGAGGCTATAGCCTAAAGCCTACAGCCTACAGCCTAAGAGGATCCCGCAATGGCAACCCCGCTTTTCGATCTCACGGGCAAGGTTGCGATCGTGACCGGCACGAGCCGCGGCCTGGGCCAGTATCTCGCCCGGGCGCTCGCGCGCGCCGGCGCGGATCTCGTCATCACGAGCCGCAGCCTGCCGGCGCTCGCGGCCTTCAAGGGCGAGATCGAGGCGCTCGGCAGGAAGGCGCTGCCCGTCGAGCTCGACGTGTGCGACCAGGCGAGCATCGCGCGCCTCGTGCCGGCGGCGATGGAGGCCTACGGCAAGATCGATATTCTGGTCAACAACGCCGGCTGCAACGTCAGGAAGCCGGCCGAGGACATCACATGGGAGGACTGGAACCTGGTCCTCGACACCAACCTGCGCGGCGCGTTCTTCACGGCGCAGGCGGTCGCGCGGGCGATGATCCCGCGGCGCTGCGGCCGCATCATCAACATGGGCTCGGTGACGGCCGTGTTCGGCTACGCGGGCCTCGGCCCTTACTGCGCGAGCCGCGGCGGCACGCGGCAGCTCACGATGAGTCTGGCGGATGACTGGGGCCGCCACGGCATCACCGTGAACTGCCTGGCGCCGGGGTGGTTCAAGACCGCGCAGAACGCCGTCATGTACGAGGACGGGGAGTGGGTCGAGTACCTCTGCGACCGGATTCCGCTCAAGCGTCCCGGCCGCCCGGACGATCTCGACGGCGCGATCGTGTTCCTCGCGTCCGACGCGAGCGCGTACATCACCGGCCAGACGCTGCTCGTCGACGGGGGGATCTCGACGGGGGCGACGAGGGCGCTGCCGCAGCGCAAGGGATAGCTGCGGAAGGACGGAATTTGCCACGGAGACACTTCGCGGCCGCCGTCTCCAGGCTCCGTTCTCACGCCTTCTCGAGCGGCGGCGTGCGCCCGTCCGCGAGCATCTCGTCGAACGTCGCCTTGGCGCCCTTCTCGAGCATCCAGTCGCCGGACTTGGCCCGGTCGGCGTACCAGCCGCCGTGCGTGTCCCAGCCGTTCAGGCGCTCGACATCGCCCTCGAGCAGCTCGCCGATGAGCCCCTCCTCGCGCACGCGCTTCAGGCGCACGCCTGGCCTACAAGGCCGCGCGCGGCGGGGCATGGTAGGATGGACGCCGGCCGGGCGCCGGCGAGCGGCGCCCCGCACGTGCTTCGGAGGCGCCATGAGCAAGCTCCTCGTTCTCGACGTCGCGGCCCTGACACACCGCCTCCTCCCGCACGCCCCGCGCCTCGAGGCGCTTGCGCGCGAAGGATTCGCGGGCCGGATTCTCCCGGCGCTGCCGGCCGTCACCTGTTCGGCCCAGGCAGGCATGATGACCGGCGCGCTCCCGCGCGACCACGGCATCGTCGGCAACGGCTGGTATTTCCGCGACCTCGCGGAAGCGTGGCTCTGGCGCCAGTCCGACATGCTGGTCACGGCCCCGAAGGTCTGGGAGAGGCTGCGTGCCGAGCGGCCGGGGCTGACGGCGGCGAAGCTCTTCTGGTGGTTCAACATGTATTCGACCGCGGACATCGCCGTGACGCCGCGGCCGCACTACCTGGTCGATGGCCGCAAGATTCCGGGCATCTACACGCGGCCCGCAGGCCTCGAGAAGGAGCTCGAGTCCGCGCTCGGCCGCTTCCCGCTCTTCAACTTCTGGGGACCCGCGGCGGACATACGCTCATCGCGGTGGATCGTCGACGCCGGCCTGCACGTGCTGGAACGACGCGCCCCCGATCTTGCGTTCGTCTACCTGCCGCACCTGGACTACGATCTGCAGCGCTTCGGACCGGATTCGCCCGAGGCGCTGCGCGCGGTCGCCGAGCTGGATGCCGAGGCCTCGCGCCTGATCGACGGCGCGCGCGGGCGCGACTACGCGATCCTCGTCGTCGCCGAGTACGCGATCACCGCCGTGACCGGCGCGGTGCCGATCAACCGGCTCCTGCGCGAGCACGGCTTCATCGCCGTGCGCGAGGGCCTGGCCGGCGAGCTCCTCGATTGCGGCGCCTCGCGCGCCTTCGCGGTCGCGGACCACCAGGCGGCGCACGTCTACGTCAACGACCGCTCGGCGCTCGCGGCGGTCAGGGACCTCCTCGCGAGCGAGGCGGGCGTCGGCGCGGTGCTGGACGAGGAGGGCAAGCGCGCGCACGGCCTGGACCACCCGCGGAGCGGCGAACTGGTGGCGCTGAGCCGGCCCGACCGGTGGTTCTCGTACGGATGGTGGCTGGACGATGCACGCGCGCCCGATTTCGCCCGCACGGTCGACATCCACCGAAAACCGGGCTACGACCCGTGCGAGCTCTTCTACGACCCGGCGAAGCGTTGCGTGCGCCTGCGCGCCGCCCTGAAGCTCGCGCGGCGGGCGCTGGGGTTCAGGACGGTGTTCGATCTCATCGGGCTCGATACATCGGTCGTGCGCGGAAGCCACGGCGCGCCGCCCGCGGCGGGCGGCGACGCCCCGGTGCTCATCGGCTCCGTGCGGGAGGCTGCGCGCGAATCCATTGCCGCGCACGAGGTCGCGGGTCTCATCGCCGAGATCGTGAGAGGCTGTAGGCTATAGCCTACAACCTACAGCCTATAGCCCTCATCTCGGGCTCGCCCGCCGGCAGGCGCGGCCGGCGGCGTTCCGCCTTCTCGCGCGCGGCGCGGGCGAGCAGCTCGTCGAGGCGGGCGAAATGCCGCTCCCACGTGAGGGGCGCGACCGTGTCGATCGCGCGGCGCTCCAGGGCGGCGCGCGTCGGCGCGTCGGACAGCGCATCCAGCTTGGCGGCGATCTCCGCGGCGTCGGCGGGGTTCTCGAGCACGAAGCCGCCGCCGCCGGAGCCGACGATCTCCGCGGCGCCGTCCGTCGGGCTGACGATCACCGGGAGGCCGCACGCCATGGCCTCGAGCACGACGTTCGCGAGCGAGTCGAAGCGGCTCGGGAAGAGCAGCGCATCGCCGGCCAGGAGGTACGACATGCCGTGCTGCGGCCCCAGGAACCGCACGCGGCCGATCGCATCGGCCGGTATCGAATGCCGCAGCGCCCGGCCGTGCTTGTCATCGCCGATGACCCAGAGATCCCAGGGCGCGCGCGTGCGGCGCAGGCCCTCGATCGCGCGGTCGAGCCCCTTGCGCCGCCAATCGTTGCCGATGAACACCGCGACGAGCCGATCGCCGTTCGTGCCCACGCGCCGGCGCACGC
>JBFZCA010000278.1:0-14576 GCA_041308205.1 Planctomycetota bacterium
GTGCCCGCGCTCCTCAGGGCCGAGGGCGCGGTCATCGGCTGGTCGCTCGCGGCGGCGGTGTTCGCGGCCATCGGCGGCGGCGCGCGGCGGCTCGCGATGTTCGCGCTGGCCGGCGCGTGCATCTGGGCGGCGTGGAGGGCCGGCATGAACGCCCGGGTGGCGCACTCGGGGTACTTCATCGTCATCGCCAACCCGGTGTTCCTGGCCTGGTTCACGGCGGCGGCGGCGTGCTTCTTCACGGGCGCGCGCTTCAGCGCGGCCGCGCGGCCGCGGCGGGACCTGTGCATCCTCGGGGCGGGCGTGCAGGTCTTCGCGAGCGCAGCGTTCCTCTGCCTTCTCGCGTACGAGGCGATCGCGTGGTTCGGCGGCCTTCGCACGCTGCCCGGCGCCGATGTCGCGGCGCTGCGCGACTACCAGACCGTGACGCTTGCGGCCTTGTGGGCGTTGTACCCGTGGATCTACCTCTGGCGCGCGGGGGCGCGGCCGTGGCTCTGGCGGTGTGCGGCCGTCCACTACGCGGCGCTCGGCGTGTGCGTTCTCTTCCTTCTGCTGAAGCTCCACGCGCGTGCATCGCTGCCGTTGCTCAATGTCTGCTTCGCGGCGGGAGCGCTGTTTCCCGCGATGGTGTTCGCGACGGCGCGGCGATTCGCGCCCGGAAACCGGCCGGCGACGCACGCGTTCGAGCTCTACGGGCACGCGCTCGTGCTCGCGCTCCTCACGGCGGAGATCGGCGGCTGCCTCATGTTCCGGGAGTGGGCGCCGTCCGACTACCGGTGGATTCGGATGGCGCTTGTCTCCGTCGTGTGGGCGGTCTACGCCGCCGGCATGGTGGTGTGGGGCATCAAGCGGAGCCTGGCCGCCTGGCGCTGGTTCGGCCTGATCCTCCTCGGCGCGACCGTTATCAAGGTGTTCATCGTGGACCTCGCGGAAGTACGGCAGATCTGGCGCGTGCTCTCCTTCGCCGTGCTGGGCGGGCTGCTCCTGGCATGCTCGTACGCCTACATTCGCTACGAGGCACGGAGGCGATCGCAATGCGAACGAAAGTGATGGCATGCACGGCGGTGGTGGCGCGCGCGGCGGCGGCAGCCGCGCTCCTGGGCGCGGCACTGCGCGGCGGCGAGGCGCGCTTTGCGGCGTGGGAGTGGCGGGCCGACGTCACGGCGGCGCGGGGGCGCTTCACGGCGCTCGTCCTGACGCCGGAGATGTGCAACGCGTGCGCGCGGCCGGATCTGTCCGACCTCAGGCTCGCCGATGCGGACGGCCGGGAAGTTCCGTACGCGATCGCGGCCGAGCGCGACATCGAGGAACTGGTCGAGATCAGGGGCAAGGAACTCAACCGCGAGCAGGTCGACCCGGCGACAAGCCGTCTGACCGTGGACTTCGGGGCCGCGATCGTCAAGAACAGGCTCGCCGTGGCCACGTCCGGCACGAACTTCGTGCGGCGCGTGCGCGTCGAGGGGAGCGACGACCAGCAGACGTGGGTCGAGCTTCTCAAGGACGGCATCGTCGCCGCCGTGGCGGGCCAACCCAGGCCGTTCGAGACCATCGACCTCGGGGCCGACAACAACTACCGCTTCGTCCGTGTCTCCGCGCGCAAGATGGCCGAGGAGGAGGCGGCGCCCGAGATCGGCGGTGTCCAGTGCTGGTGGCGGGTGGTGGTCACGGCCGCGCCGATCGTCCACGAGCGCACGCTCCTCGAGTACACGCACGACGAGACTCGGCGCACGAGCACGGCGTCGGTCGACTTCACACAGCGCCACCTGCCCATCACGCGGCTCAAGCTCGCGCTCGCGGGCGACCCCGGGCGCGTGTTCCGGAGGACCTGCCGGGTCTTCGGGCGGAACTCGCTCGAGCACGAGGAAGCGGTCAAGTTCGAGACCGGCGAGTCGGCGGACTCGCGGCGCGTCGTGACGCCGTGGGCTTCGGCGGGCACGGGCATCGTCTCGCGCGATGCCGAGGGCCGCGAGAGCCTGACGCTCGCCGTCAGGGCGCCCTTCAGGTACGTCAAGATCGAGATCGAGAACGGCGACAGCCCGCCGCTTTCACTCGCGGCGATTCAGGGCATCTGTTACGCGACCTACGCGGTGTTCCAGCCTGCGGGCCAGGAGCGCTTCACGGCATACCTCGGCAATGCCGAGGCGGCGCCGCCGAGATACGAGGTCGAGGCGCTGGCCGCGGTCGACCTCAGGACCGTGCCGAAGGCCGCGGCGAACGAGCTCGTCGCGCAGAAGCCGGCAGGCGACAAGGAGCCCGCCGCGGGGCAGACGTTCGTGTGGGTCTTGATGGCGCTCGCCGTGCTGGCGACCTTGGCGCTCCTGCGGCACAGCGCAGTGCGGGGACGGACGCCGGAGCAGGCGCCGGGGACCTCGGACTCGCCGCCGAGCCCCGACGCCGGCGGCGCGGCGTAGGCCCTTACGATCGCGTCCCCGAGCAGTGCGTCGCGCATCGCTCGGACGCCGGGTCCATCTCGCCCGGCTCGCAATCGATGCCGGCGCCCTCGGGCCGCGCCGGTTCGCCGAGCGGAGCACGCCTCGGCTTGATCACGATGGGCCCCGAGCGCTTCCTTGCCCGCTTCCTCGGCGCCGCCAGGCAGAGAATCAGGTACGCGCCCGCCAGAATGCCGCCCCACATGCAGATGAAGGCGCCGGCGCGGACGATGGCCGCTATCGTCGTGTCCTGGCCGAGCATCCCCAAGCGACCGAGCAGGTACTGCCAGTCGTGCTGGGCGTCGCCGCCGCCCACCGAGACGAGGGTCAGCGAGAGCGACCGAGCGTCGGCGATGTACCGTGCGGAGTCGTACATGTTGGTGGCGAGCCATGGGCCGCACACGCAGGCGGCGAAAAGGTCGCCCTGGCGCAAGAACAGGAAGGCCGCGATGGCCGGGGCGGCCATCTGCGCGATGGTGCCGCCGAGGGCGTGGAGGAAGTCGCTGCCGATCCAGAAGAAGAGGAGATGTCCCGCCTCGTGGATCCCCAGGTTGATCGCCCCGAAGATGCTCACGTACCGGGGGTCGACCAGATGGCGCACGCCCATGTATCCGAGGAACACGAGGAGCGCGAGCCTGAGCGGCCGCCACCTTCCCCGGCATCGGGCCGAGCTCTGCTCGTTGAGCGAATCCAAGAATCCCACGACTTTCTCCCGGCGCCGCCCTCTCGATTGCCTGCGGACCGGCGCGGGCGTGCCGCGCCCGCACTGCCGCCTACGGTGACATTCGGCACGAAGGCCGCGCCGCATTTACGAAGTGCCGGTAATCGCGTGTTCGCGGTCGCGCTCACTTCGAGCGCAGATCGTACGCGAAGAGCTGGTCGGCGTGGCGCACGTACAGGCGGCCCCCGCAGACGACCGGGTGGGCCCAGTAGAGCCCCTTGCCGCCGCGCGGCAGCTTGAAGGAGCTCACCGCCTCCCACTTCTCGCTCGTGCAGCGCACGAGCGACATCGTGCCGTTCTCATCGAGCAGGTACAGGTGCCCGCCGGCATGGGTCAGGCTGCCCTTGCCGGGCGATTGCCAGCGCGTGGCGCCGCTCTTGAAGTCCAGGCAGAACCAGCCGCGCGCCTCGTGACCCGCGCCGTACAGGAACTCGCCGGCGCGGACCACGCCGCCGTGGTGGTTGTCCAGCGCCGGCACGCGCCAGACCTGCTCGACGACATACCGGCCGCCGGCCTGGCGCCGGGGCCGAAGGAGCACGCTGCCGCCGCGGTACCCGCAGGAGGCGTAGACCGCGTTGTCGTGGACGGAGACATCGGTTGCGCTGTTCTGCCGCGGGTTCCCGAACTCGTGCTGCCACAGAAGCGACCCGCCGGCGGGGTCGACGGCGAACACGCGGGCGGCGCTCATCGAGATCGCCTGCCTCACGCCGTCGATCTCGGCGATGACCGGCGAGCAGTATCCCACCGGATCGCGCAGCTCGGTGTTGGCCCAGAGCGTGGCGCCCGTTCGCTTGCTGAGCGCCGCCATGTAGCCCTTCGCGCCGCCCGGACAGCAGAGAAGCGCATCGCCGTCGAGCAGCACCGATTCGCTCAACCCGTACTTGGGGCGCTCGCCCTCGAAGACCCGGAGGAGGTCGACGTGCCACTTGACCTCGCCGGTCCGCGCGTCGAACGCGCGCACGCTCCCCATGTCGGCCATGTGGTAGACGGTGTCTTCATCGACGGCGGGCGTGCCGCGCGAGCCGGCGTGCGCGACCGCCCACTGCTGCTCGCGGGAGGCCTCCCACGACGGGCCGTTGAGCTTCCGCCACAGCACCTTTCCGCTCGTGTCGAGGGCGATCACGTGCGTCTGCTTGTCGATCATGCCCGCCGTGTACAGGCGCCCGCCCGCCACGGCGATCGAGCTGAAGCCCTCCCCGAGGCCGGAGGCCGTCCAGAGCAGCGTCGGGCCCTCGGCGGGCCACGACGCGAGAAGTCCGGTGTCGGCGGATCGATTGTCGCGGTTCGGGCCGTGGTAGCACGGCCAGCTTGGCTCGCCGCGGGCGCACACGGCGAGGACGGCGAGAAAGAGCGGCATCGGCAGAAGTCGGCGTGGTCGGCGCATGAGTGCTCCTTGTCGAAAGACGCATCAAGTGTACCCCGGCCGCCGCCCGATCGTTGCGGGGGGGTCGCCTTCCTGAAAGGGTTTTCCTCGCGTCGCCGGCGGTCGGGTCGCGCTCACGGCGCCCGCGGCGCGGGCGTCCGCCCGTGGCGCAAACCCCCGCCGCGGTTTATCATGTTTCTCGTGTCGGACGAAGCTCGGAGCCTGCACATCGGAATCGGCCGCGACCTGGCGGACGTGGGGAGCGCGAACCGGTCCTTGGAGGAGTTTCTCGAGAGTCGCGCGGTCGCCCCGCAGGTGACGTTCGCGGCGACGCTCGTCCTCGAGGAGATCCTGACGAACGTCGTCAAGTACGCCTTCGACGACAGCGTGCCGCACGAGGTTCGCATCGATGCCGATCTCGATGCGCGGGAGCTGGTGCTCAAGATCGCCGACGACGGGCGGCCGTTCGACATCCTGGCGGCGCCGGCGCCCGATTTCGATCGGCCCGTGGAATGCCGGGACGCCGGCGGCCTCGGCATCCATCTCGTGCGCTCGCTGGCGCAGCGCGTCGAGTACCGGCGGGCCGGTGGACGGAACGTGGTGACAGTTCATTTTTCTCTCGAATAGAAGGAGTATTGCAATGCCGTTGCACATCGCCATCGCCGAGAAGAAGCCCGGGCTCCACGAAGTGGCGCTCACGGGAAGGCTCGACACGGACACGGCCCCCGAGCTCGACAACCGCCTCAAACCGGTGCTCGCCGGCAAGGTGGCCGCCGTCCGCTTCGACATGGGCAGCCTCGAGTACATAAGCAGCATGGGCATCCGCGTCCTCTTCAAGACGTTCAAGACTCTGCGGCAGAAGAAGGCCATGTTCCTCCTCGCGAATCTCCAGCCCCAGATCAAGAAGGTCATCGAGATCGCGCAGGCCCTGCCGCCCGAGACGGTCTTCTCCAGCATCAAGGAGGCCGACGAGTACTTCGATGCCATGCAGCGCAAGGTGCTCGAAGGGGATGTGTTCTGACAACGCCGGGCCCGGCCGCGGCTCCCGGGTCGCGGGCGCGCTGCTTCTGGCCGCCGGCATCGTCTGGGCTGCCGCTCCGCCCGCGCCTCCGACGCCCGTCCGGCTCATGCTGACCTGGACGCACCAGGCTCAGTTCACCGGCTGCTACATGGCGTGCGAACGCGGACTCTTCGCCGCGCGCGGCCTCGCCGTCGAGCTCGTGCACGGCGGCCCCGGGCGTGACCCCGTCGCATCGCTGGCCGACGGCACGGCGGACACGGCGCTCCTGTGGCTGTGCTCGGCGCTCGTCGCGTGCGACCGCGGCTCGGGCCCCGTCCACGTGGCGCAGTACGTGAATGCCTCGAACCTCGCCGTCGCGGCCTGGAAGGACCGGGGCATTGCCTCGATCAGCGACCTCGACGGCCGCCGCATCAGCGCCTGGGGCGATCCGTTCCGGCCGGCGCTGCAGGCCTTCTTCAAGGCCAACGCGGTCGAGCCGGTGCTGGTTCCCCAGTACTGGTCCGTGAACCTCTTCCTGCGGCGGGGCGTCGATGGCTGCTCGGTCATGGACTACAACGAGTACCACATGCTCATGCTCGCGGGGATCGATGCCGGCGAGCTGACCGTGTTCACTCTGCGCGACCACGGCATCAACTTCCCCGAGGACGGGCTCTACGCGGCGCCGGCGTTTCACGCCGCCCACCCGGCGGCGGCGCGGCACGTCGCCGATGCCGTCCTCGCGGGATGGCGGGAAGCGGCGCGCGATCCCGAGGCGGCCGCCGACGTCGTCATGCGGTATGTGACGGCGGACAACGTGGCCACCAACCGCACCCACATGCGCTGGATGCTCCGCCGCCTGCTGCCGTCGATATTCCCCGCCGACGGCGTGTCCTGGACGCCGGGCGTGCTTTCGAAGGACCGGTACGACGAGACGGCGCACTGGCTCGTCACGCTCGGTTTCGTGCGCGCCGCGCCGCCCTACGAGAAGTTCGTGCGCGGGCCCTGAGGTGATCCGATGTTCTGCCGCCTGAAGCTGGCGCCGCGTCTCGCGATGCTCATATGCCTCGGCACGGGGGCGATTCTGGCGACGGTCGCGTACTTCGACTATCGCCAGGCCCGCGACGTTCTGTGCCAGGAACTGGAGCAGCGGGCGCGCAACGTGGCCGGGGCGACCGCGCGCGCCATGGAGATCGTCACGGGCGAAGTCCAGAAGATAGTGGCCCAGACGGCGATCTCGCTGCGAACGAATCCTTTCCCGGTCGATCGGATCTACCAGCTCCTCGAAACCACGGTCCGCGAACACAAGGAGATCTACGGCACGGCCGTCGCTCTGCCGGGCGACCCGCCCGTGATCCCCTTCGTGTACCGAGAACGCGGCGGCGTCGCGCGCCGCGACCTCGGGACCGGCGGCTATTCTTTCGAGACCTTCGACTGGTACCTCCTGCCGCGCGAGCTCCGCGCGCCGGTGTGGACGGAGCCCTACTACGACGAGGGGGGCGGCGACTCGATCATGGTCACCTACGCCGTGCCCGTCTTCGACGAGCCGGGCGGCCGCTTTCAAGGCGTCGTCACCGGCGACGTGGCGCTCGACTGGCTGCGCGAGCTCCTCGCGACCCTGGATCTCGGCGACGGCGGCTACGCCTTTCTGCTGTCGCGCAACGGCACCTTGATTTCCCACCCCGATCCGTCGGTCGTCATGCGCGAATCGATCTTCAGCGTCGCCGAGGAATACGGCCAGCCGGAAGCCCGCCGTATCGGGCAATGCATGATCAGGGGCGAGAGCGGCTTCGTGTCGTACTCGGCTCTGCGCAGCGCGGAGCCCACGTGGCTCGCCTATACGCCCGTCGAGGGCACGGGGTGGTCCCTGGCGGCCGTCTTCCCGCAGCGTCAGATCACGAGCAAGCTCATGATGCTGAGCCGCCTGCAGATCTTCACCGGCGTCGTCGGGCTTCTCGGCATGATCGCCGTCGTCCTGGCGGTCGCGTACTCCATCAGCAAGCCGATCCGCGCCTTGGACCAGGCGACGCAAGCCCTGGCCGGCGGGAATCTCGAGGCTCCGTTGCCCGCCGCCCGCGGCCGCGACGAGGTGGCGCAGCTCACTCGGTCGTTCGGCAACATGCAGCGGGACTTGCGGCGCCACATCGCCGACCTCGCCGATGTGACCGCGGCCAAGGCGCGGATCGACGGCGACCTGGCGACGGCGCGCCGAATCCAGCTCGACCTCCTGCCCTCCCGGTTCGTCTTCGAGCCCCCGCGGCCGATGGTGGATATCCATGCGATCCTCGAGCCCGCAAAAGCGGTCGGCGGCGATTTCTACGACTTCTTCTTCGGCGATTCCCGCCACCTCTTCGTGGCCGTGGGCGACGTGTCCGGCAAGGGCGTGCCGGCCGCGCTCTTCATGGCGGTCTCCAAGGCCTACCTGAAGGCGTTCGTCAAGCACGGGCATGCGCCCGCCGAGGCCATGGCCCACGTCAACAATGAGCTCGCCGTCGAGAACGACGAGGCGCTCTTCCTGACGGTGTTCTGCGCCAGCGTCGACATCGAGACCGGCGCGTGCAACTATGCGTGCGGCGGCCACTCGCCGCCGTTTCTGGTGCGGGCTGCCGGCGGCATCGAGACCGTCCCGACCGTGCAGGGGCCCCTGATCGGCCTCGATGCGGGGCGCTCCTTCGCGGCGGGCGAATTCCACCTCGCGCCGGGCGACCTCCTCTTCGTGTCGAGCGACGGCGTTTCCGAGGCCGAGAACGCCGAGAAGGCCCTCTTCGGCGAGGAGCGCATCGCGCAGACGCTCGAACGCCTGCGCGGGGCGAGCGCCGAAGGCGTGCTCGCGGGCGTCTGGGAAGACCTCCAGGCCTTCGTCGCCGGCGCGCCCCAGTCGGACGACATAACGATGCTCGCGCTGCGGTTGAAGGCGACAGGGTGAACCGGGTCTCCGGCGAGCGCGTGCGTTCTCCCGATGCAGCGGCCGGCCGGGCCGGTCGCGATCCGCCGGCCGCGGCTTGAACGCTCCGCGGCATTTCGATAGCATCAATGCTCGCGAGCACGGAATCGGTCGCGTATGCCGTGTCCGCGTCTGCCCGCGTTCCTCAACCGCAACCTTGGGAGCAACCTATGAGCACGCATCACAACGTCATGGACGGCTCGATCCGATGCCGGTGTCTCGCCGTCGCGGCGCTGGTCCTCGCCCGCCTCCTGGCGGCGGGGGCCGAGCCCGAGATCGCCGCCGTCACCGCTGCGGCCAAGGCCCACGTCGATCGGAACGAGGTCGCCGGCGCCATCACCTGCGTTGCGAGCACGGATCGCATCCTGCACCTGAGCGCGGTCGGGCAGGAGGACATCGCCGGCAAGGCGCCCATGCGCGCCGATGCGCTCTTCTGGATCGCATCGATGACCAAACCCGTGACCGCGGCCGCGGTCCTCATGCTCCAGGACGAGGGCAAGCTCTCGGTCGATGATCCGGTCGCCAGGCACCTGCCCGAGCTTGCGAGCCTCAAGACCGCCGATGGCAAGACGCCGGCGGTGACGCTCACGCATCTCCTGACCCACACTTCCGGCATGGGCGAAGCCACGTCGGAGCAGCGCCTGGCCGCGCGGTCGCTTGCCGACCTCATCCCGCATTACGCGGCGCAACCCTTGCGCTTCGAGCCGGGCGCGCGCTGGGAGTACTGCCAGTCGAGCATCAACACGCTCGCGCGCGTCGTCGAGGTCGTCTCGGGCCGGTCCTTCCCGGACTTTCTCGAGGAGCGCCTCTTCGGGCCGCTCGGCATGAAGGACACCACGTTCTACCCCACGGCGGCGCAGCTCGCCCGGCTGGCGAAGAGCTACAAGCTCGCCGACGGCCGCCTCGAGGAGGCGACCATCTATCCGGACTACGATCCGCGGCGCGCCGGCCGCTACCCCGCCGCCAACGGCGGCCTGTTCTCGACCGCCGGGGACTACGTCCGCTTCTGCCAGATGCTGCTCGGCCAGGGAGCCTGGGGCGGGAAGCGCTACCTTTCGCGACAGGCCGTCGCCCGCATGTCCACGATCCAGACGGGCGAGATCGTGACCGGCTTCACCGGCGGCAACGGGTGGGGGCTGGGGTGCTGCGTCGTGCGCACCCCGCAAGGACCGACGGCCGCGCTCTCGCCGGGGAGCTTCGGCCATGGCGGCGCCTACGGCACGCAAGCCTGGATCGACCCGGTGAAGAAGGCCGTCTACGTGCTGATGGTGCAGCGCGCCAACTTCCCCAATGCCGATGCCTCGGACCTGCGGCGCGACTTCCAGGCCGCGGCGGCGGCGTCGCTCTGACCGCGGCGGACTTCCGCCTACAGCCGGTACTGGGGAATCTTCATCAGCTCGCCGTCCTTGAGCGCCGACTCGTGGGCGATGATGCCGGCCACGGTCATGTTCAGCGCCTGGGCGATGTCGACAAGCGGCGTGCGGTCCTCGAGAATCGCCGTCACGAACTCGTTCATGAGGTGGCCGTGCGAGCCGCCGTGCCCGCCGGCCTCGACGCGGGGCGGAAGCGGCCGACGGGCGGTGGGCGGCAGGTTCTTCTCGAGCCCCTCGTAGCGCCCGTAGAACGAGCCGCGCTGCCCGCGAACTCGTCCCATCTCGCCGCCGAAGCCGGGCGTGTCCCAGCTCTCGACCATCCGCGCCATGCCGCTCTCGCTTGTCCGCAACAACGCGATCTCCGTGCCGAAGGGGTTGCCGTAGCGGTTCTTTCCCGGCTGCAGCCACGCGGCCAGGCCGGGGATTCCCATGCACGAGACCTCGGTGAAGCTGCCGGCGGTGACGCCCACGTAGTAGGCGTTCGAGTGCGTCGGGTACCATTGCGGCGGCCCGCCGACGCGCCAGTCCTTGTACGACCCGATCGGCTGCTCGGAGTAATGATAGTACTCGCCCTCCGAGTAGATGAGCTTGCCGAAGCCGCCCGCGCGGTAGATCTGCCGCATCGCGTGCAGGTCCTCGTGGAAATACGACGTCTCGAACATCATGTACTTCCGGCCGCTCGTCTTGACGGCTTGCAACAGCGCCTCGGCCTCCTCGAGCGAACCGTACGTGGCCGGCACCGCGCAGGCCGCGTGTTTGCCGTGTTTCAGCACCTCGATGCAATGCCGGGCGTGGCTCGGGGCGTCGGTCGCGACGAACACGGCCTCGATCGAGTCGTCCTTGACGAGCTCTTCGAGCGAGGGATACGTCTTCGCGCAGCGGCACGCCTTGGCCAGCGCGGCGCAGCGGTCGGGAAAGAGATCGCTGACCGCCGCCACCTCGACGTTCGGGTGATCCTGGAAGCTGAACGCCGCGCCGAACTGGCAGACGCCGTAGCCGACGATGCCGACGCGGATCTTGCGGTCGGAGACCGGTTTCCAGCCCGTGGAGGCATTGGGGTCGTCGGGTCCCTTCTCGAAGCCCTGGATCGGCGGCTCGGCCGCCGGCGCGCTCCCCGCGAGTCCCAGCGCGGCGGCGCCGAAGCCGAGAGTCTGCAGAAACGTGCGGCGCGAGTCTGCATCGAACATGGCGGTCCTCCTTGTGCATGCGGTCCGCATTCAGCGTACCCGGAAACGGGATTTCTCGACAGAGGCCCGCGCTGCGGGGAGAGGCCGACTTCTCAGTCGTCGCCGGGAGACGTCCCCGGCCTCCCGGCGAACCTGGCGCGCAGCAGCTTGAACACCTCCATGACGGCGAGCATCGCCATGGCGAGCCCGAGCAGCGCCGACCATTGCCGCCGGCTGGTCGGCGCGATCCCGAGCACCCCCTGCCTCAACGGCACGTGCATGCAGAGGAGGTGCAGGCCCTGGGCCGCGAGCACGCCGAAGAACAGGATGTAGTTGCGGCTGATGGGCACGCGGAAGGCCGAGGCGTACTCGGAGCGGACGTTGAAGACGTGGATGTTCTGGCACAGCACCATCAGCAGCAGCAACTGGTTGCGCGCCGCCTCCTCCGAGATCCCGAGATCGAGCAGCCAGCACCAGGCCCCGAAGCAGACCGCCGCCATCGTCAGCCCCGAGAGCAGCACCTGCTGGGTCATCAGCGGGTTGAACATCCCTTCGGTCGGCCTGCGCGGCGGGCGCTGCATCGCGCCGGGCTCCCCGGCTTCGAACGCGAGCGCGACGTCCTGGATGCCGTTCGTCACCAGGTTGAGCCACAGGAGCTGCACCGCCGTCATGGGCAGCGGCAAGCCGGCCAGGAGCGACGCCGTGAACAGCGCCACCTCGGCCAGGCCGCACGAGATGAGCAGGTAGGTCACCTTGCGGACGTTGTCGTAGGCGAAGCGTCCCTCCTCGACCCCCGCCTCGATCGAGGCGAAGTTGTCGTCGGTGACCACTATGGAGGCGGTGTCCTTGGCGACCTCGGTCCCCGAGCCCATGGCGACGCCCACGTTGGCCTTCTTGAGCGCCGGAGCGTCGTTGACGCCGTCGCCGGTGACCGCGACGAAGTGTCCGGCGGCGATCAGCGCGTCGACGATCTCCAGTTTCTGCAGGGGCGAGACGCGGGCGAAGACCCGCGCCCCGGCGACGATCCGGCGGTGCTCGGCGCCTCCCGCGTCCGCCGCCGCCAGCTCCGCTCCCGTCACGACCTGGGCCTGCGAGTCGGCGATACCCAGATCCTTGGCGATGGCGAAGGCGGTCGCCGGATGGTCGCCCGTGACCATCACCACGCGGATCCCCGCGCCCCGGCACTTGACGACCGAATCCGTCACCTCGGGGCGCAGGGGGTCCATGAAGCCCGCCAGGGCCAGGAGCGCGAGCTTCGGGATGTCGCCCTCCCCCGGTTGCGCGGCGGGCGCCCGTGCGACCTCTCCCTCCGCAATCGCAAGAACCCTGTAACCCTCCCCCGCGAGCGCGAGCGCATCCTTCTCGACGGTCGCCGGGTCCAGCTCGCGCTCGCCCTGGGGGGTGCGCACCCGGTCGCAGAAGCGCAGCACCGTCTCGAGCGCCCCTTTGAGCGCGACCTTCACCGGGCCCCCGTCGCGGTAGAACGTCGCCGCGTACTTGCGCTCGGACTCGTAGGGGATCTCGCCGACCTGCTCGACCCCGGCGCGCAAGGAGGCTGCATCGATTCCGGCCTTGCGGGCGAAGGCGAGCAATGCGACATCCATGGCGTCGCCGCGGGATTGCCACCGGCCGTCCTCTTCCTGGGCCAGCGTTCCTTCGTTGCAGAGCGCCCCCGCCCGCGCGATACGTTCGAGCACGCTGCGTCCGTCGCCGGAGAGCTCGCCCTCGGCCGGCGCGATCGTCCCGGATGGGTCCAGCCCCTCGCCCCCGACCGAGAGCCGCCCGAGGCCGAAGACGGTGAGCGCCTTGACGGTCTGCCGGTTCACGGTGAGCGTGCCGGTCTTGTCGCTGGCGATGCAGGTGCAGCTTCCGAGCCCCTCCACCGCCGGCAGCTTGCGGACGATGACGTGGCGGCGGGCCATGCGGCGCACGGCGATCGACAGCGCGACGGTCATCGCCACCGGCAATCCCTCGGGGATGGCCGAAACGGCGAGCGCGACCGCGAGGAAGAAGACCTCGACCGGCGCCATGCCCCTGACCCAGCCGATCACCGCCAGCAGGACGACCGCCGCGCCGACGAAGTAGCTGATCTGGTGCGCGAACTTCTCCATGCGCACGAGCAGGGGAGCCTTGGCGGACGTGGCGAAGGCGACGGTCGATGCGATCTGCCCGACCTGGGTTGCGGTCGCGGTGGCGACGACCACGCCGGTGCCGCGCCCGCGCATCACCATCGAGCCGGCGAAGGCCATGTTCACCTGATCGCCCAGCGCGATCTCCTCCTCCAGCTCGCCCGGACGCTTGACCGGCGCGATGTTCTCGCCGGTCAGGAACGACTCGTCGATGGCCAGGTTGTTGACCTCGATCAGCCGCAGGTCGGCCGGAACCCGGTCGCCCGACTCGAGCAGCACCACGTCGCCGGGCACGAGCCGCCGGGCCGGAATGGTGATGGTGCGGGCGGCACGGCGCGCGCGGGCGGAGATCTCGAGCATGTCCTGCAATGCGGCCGCACTGCGCTCGGCGTTCCACTCCTGGACGGTGCCCAGGGTCGCGTTGAGGAGAAGCACGATGAAGATGAAGCCCGCGTCGGTGAACTCGCCGAGCGCCAGCGCGACGACCGCGGCCGCGAGCAGAATGTAGATGAGCGGGCTCTTGAACTGCCGCAGGAAGATCTCGGCGAGCGTCGGCGGCTTGCGGGCGGGCAGCACGTTCTCGCCGTGCCTGGCCAGCCGCTCGCGCACCTGCTGCTCGTCGAGGCCCGAACGCGTGGCGGACAGCCGTTCGAAGACCGCCTCGATCCCGAGGCTGTGCCACGGTGTCTGCGCGCGTGTGTGAGAGGTCTGGTTCGGGTTCGGCTGCGACATGTTCTGTATTCTATCGAGACGCGGCGCTCCCGCCAGCAGCGAAGCGTTCGATCCGACGCACCTGCATGCCGGCCGGCGCGGGGCTCACTCGTTCTCGACGGACGCGCCGGCGATCTTGCCGTCCTTGTCGAGCTCGAGGGAGACAAGGAGGACGCCGCCGGCGAAGGTCGCGCGGTACCGGTACGTGCGCGCGGCGCCGGATTGCGCGCGCGACAGGAGATCGATCGACGTGAGCCGGCCCAGGGCGCCCGCCATCGGCTGCATGGACGCGCGCTGCGTCTCCAGATGCGTCCACATCTCGGCCGTGAACTTCTCCTCCTTCAAGGTCCACGCGGCCAGGCCCTCCAGGCACTCGCGAACGAGGGCCGTGACCTCCGGCTCCTTGTCCTCGATCGGCCGGGGCGGCTTGGGGGCGAGGGCCGGAATGAACTTCCCCGCCACCTGCTGCGCCAGGCGCCCGGGAGCGGCGCCGCTCGAGTTGGCGAGCACGATCACGGCCAGCTTGTCGTCCGGGTAGATCAGGAGATACGAGGTGAACCCGGTCACGTGCCCTCCGCCGTGGCCGAAGCCCCGGCGGCCGTTCATGGAATCGATCGACCACCCGAGGCCGTACGGCGCGTCCTTTCCGTTCGTGAGCTTTGCGGGCGTCCATGCCTGCTCGATGGTGCTCTTCTTGAGCAGCGTCTCGGACTCGAACGCCGCGGCCCACTTCGCCATGTCGGCCG
>JBFZCA010000279.1:0-2512 GCA_041308205.1 Planctomycetota bacterium
CTTCCGATCTATCATCGGCTCGGCGCCGTGCACGCTGGTCGACACGGCCGGGACCGGCGCGTGCGGCGGCCCGCTTGCCGAGGCCGCCGCCCGGGCGCGCGAGCATGCGCTCGCCGATGCGGACATCGCGGTGGGGGTGGTCGACCTCAGCGCGCCGGATGCGGAGGCGGCGCTCGCGGAGCTCGGGGCCGCGCGGGCGGTCGATGCGCTCGCGGGCACGAAGATCGATCGGCTCGGCGGCGAAGCGGTCGCGGCATGGCGCGAACGCCTCACGCCGGTCTCGGCCGTGACGGGGCAGGGCATGGACCTCCTGCGCGCGGCGATTGCCGCGGCGGTCGCGGCGCGGCACCGTCCGGGCGCGCTCGTCAGCGTCAGGCAGGAGCATGCCCTTGCGCGCGCACTGGCGGCGCTCGCGCGCGCGGAGGACGAGGCCGGCCGCGCGGAGATCTGCGCCGTGGAGCTTCGCGCGGCGGAGGATGCGCTCGGGGAGCTCCTCGGCGAGGGCCTCGCCGGCGACCTGCTGGGGGCCATCTTCGAGCGCTTCTGCATCGGGAAGTAGGGGAGGAGGCGGTAGGCTATGGCCTACAGCCTCAATTCAACGCCGGCGCCTTGACGAGATACTCGGGCGTCTCGTCCGATTGCTCGAGCTCCCGCATGTTGACGTCGATCATCTTCGAGATGCCCTTCTCCTCCATGGTGATGCCCACGAGGCGGTCGGCCTTCACCATGGTGAGCTTGTTGTGGGTGATGACGAGGAACTGCGTCTTCTGCGTGAAGTCGTCGATGAGCACCAGGAAGCGGCGGATATTGGCCTCGTCGAGCGGCGCATCGACCTCGTCGAGCACGCAGAACGGCGTCGGCCGCACGCGCAGGACCGAGAAGAGCAGCGTGAGCGTCGTCAAGGTGCGCTCGCCGCCCGAGAGCAGCCTGACATGCGAGGGCTTCTTGCCGGGCGGGCAGGCGATGATCTCGATGCCCGCGAGGAGGATGTCCTTGCCCTCCTCGAGGACGAGCTCGGCCTTGCCGCCGCCGAACGCCTTCCTGAACAGCTCGCCGAAGGACTTGTTGAGCGCGTCGAACGTCTCCGCGAAGATGCGGCGGCTCTTGCGGTTGAGGTCGTTGATCACGTTGGCGAGGTGAGACTTGGCCTGGACGAGGTCGTCGCGCTGCGCGGCGAGGAGTCCGTAGCGGTTCTCGATCTCCGCGAGCTCGTCGATCGCCGCGAGGTTGACGTTGCCGTGGCGGGCGAGCTTGTCCTTGACATCGGCCGCGCGCTCCCGGAGGCCGTCCTCGGGGGGCAGCGCGGCGATGGCGCGGAGCTCCTCGTGCTCGAGCTCGCCGCGCGCGGCCGCGTCGAGGTCGACGCCGTATTCCTCGCGCACGCCCTGGACGATGTGCTCGGCCTTGACCGCGAGCTCGCGTTCCTCGAGTTGAATGTCGGCCAGCTCCTCGCGCCGTTCCTCGTGCCGGCGCGCCAGGGCCGCAAGGTCGCGCTCGCGCTCCTTGAGCTCGGTCGTGACCGTCTCGATGCGGGCCTCGACCGCGGCAAGCGCGGCGGCGCACTCGGCCTCCGTGCGCTCCCATTCGGCGCACTGGGCGCGGAGCGCCTCGATCTCGTGCGCGGCGCTCCGGGCGAGCCGGCCGGCGCGCGCTTGCTCCTCCTCGGCCTCGGCGAGGTGCCGGCCGCGTTCCTCGCACAGCTCCCGGAGGCGGTCGCCGGCGTCTCTGAGCCGGCGCACGTTCTCCCTGGCGGCGGCCTCCTTGACCCTGAGCTCGGCGATCGCCTGCTCGAGCCCGCGGCGCGCGTCGCGCAGCTCGGACACGGCCTTGTCGTGCGCCGTCACGGTCCGCTCGCCCTCGATGCGCTCGAGCTCCTTCTCCGCGAGCTGCCCGCCGAGTTCGGCGCGGCGGGCGTCGAGGGCCGCCAGGTCCTGGACGAGCGCATGCGATTCCTTGGCGATCACGTCGCGCTGCAGCGCAAGGTCGGCCGCGCGGCGATCGGTGTGCTTGAGCTGCTCCTCGAGCGCCTCGATGCGCCCGTGAAGGCGCGTGAGCGTCGCCGCCGCGGCGGCGACCGATTCCTTGAGCCCGGCGAGGACGGACCGCTGCTCCGCGACGCGGCGCGAGAGCTCCTCGTGCACCGTCTCCAGCAGCGCGATCTCGTCGGCGCACTGGGAAAGCTCCGAACGCCGGACGAGGACGCCCGCGGGCACTCCCCACCGCACCCCGCCCCACGGTTCCCTGACCGCGCCGGATGCGCTGACGAGCTGCCAGTCGGGGCACTGCGTGACGCAGTCCCAGACCGCATCGCCGACGACCAGCGAGCGCGCGAGCATCGCGCGGACCGCATCGTCGAGCTCGGGGGGGCACGCAACCAGCTCGCGGGCGGCCCGGTGGGGGAAGGGAGGAAACACGGGAGCCCCGGCGGCGGAGGGGGCCGCATCGGGGACCGTGGAGAGTCCGCACGCGGGGATGACCGCCGCCGCCGCCGGCGCGGGCGCGGCCTCGCGCG
>JBFZCA010000280.1:0-4255 GCA_041308205.1 Planctomycetota bacterium
GGCGGGGTCGCGGCGCTGGCGTGCGGCGGAGTGCTCGTGCACACGCTCGTCTCGCGCGAGCGCGCCGCCCCCGTCTCCCGAGAACTGCTCGTCGCGGAGTCCGCGCTCGTCACGATCGAGATGCAGCACGGAAACGCGGAGAGCGCGACCGCCGCACACGACTCCGGCGCGGGCTCCGCCGTCCTGCCGATCCGCCGCGGGGACGGCATCCCGCGCATTCGCATCCCGGGCGTGAAGACGTCGTCGCCGGGCGGCACCTGGGCCCTCTGGCTCACCTACCTGAACCGTGTCGCATGGGAGCTGTACCCGGGGCAGGTCAAGGAGCTCGTCGGCCGCAACTGGGAGACGAACATCCCCGTCCTGCACCGCATATCGGACGACACGATGTTCATCGTGATGCCGGAAAAGCTGAGCATGGTGTTCGCTCCGAATCCGGAGGAAGGGACCTGGGACTACGTCTGCCCCGTGTGCGGCAAGGCCAGGTACATCCGTCCGTATCGAGACGGCGATCTCGATCTTCTCGCCTACGAGGCCCCCGAGGGCCCAACATGGTTGTTTCACGCCTCGGCCCCGCTCGCGGGGAGCCTCCACAAGATCGTCGGCGCGAAGGGCCACGAGTGGCGGTTCTTCTACCACGCGCCCGGCGACGGCGCGCGCGCAAACAGGCTGAAGGCGATCTACATCCCGGGCGCGGGCTTCTTCTGGCAGTTCTACTACGATCGCCTGAACGGCTTCCTGGAGGAAGTGCGGGTCGTCCGCGGCGCCCGGGTCCAGGCCGCGATGATCTTCGACTACTATCGGACGACGGTCGAAGGCGCGGGCGGCCCCGAGGATCTCAAATCGGTCGTCGTGCGAGAGCTCCTGCCCGACGGCGTCGAATGGGAGGAGCATGCGACATGGCTGCGGTACTACACGCGCGCGGACGACAAGGGCCGGCCGCACGACCTGAAGTTCCTCATAGGCACGGCCAACGTCGCCAAGCTCATCGCCGCGTACGAGATCGATGACGTCGCCGCGCTGACGGACGCGCAACTGTGCGGCGACGATGGCTCCCCCGCATTCTGCGATTACTACCTGGAATACGTCGTCGCGCCGGGCGATGCGCACGGCGACGGGCGCGCGCGCTTCGAAATCGTGACGGCCGCGCGGAGCGAGTACGCCTTCGGGACGCCGCCCGAGCCCGGCTCCTACGAGTTTCGATACGCCGTGTTCGACCGTCGCCAACTCCCCTCCGACGAGGCTCCGTACCTGACCGTCCGGAAGACCGGCGCGGACGGCGCGCTGACCGAATTCGATGTGAGCCGCACGTGGCGCATCATCCCCCGCCGCGGCGAGACGCCGCAGGAGTGACCGAGCACATGGGACCGACGATACTCTCGAACGCGGCAGCGCGGCGGAACCGGCGCCGCCCCGGGCACGGGGGCGGCAGCGGGCGGCGATGGCTCGCGGCGTGCCTGTGCGCCACTCCTCTCTTTGGCGCGTACGAGTCCGCGCTGGCACCCTATCCGGCGGTGCAGGATCGCGACCTTGCCCGCGATGTGGAATGGCTCCTCGCGCGCATCGAGGAGAATGCCGCACGGTCTCCGCACGCCACCGCGACGGTGACGTGGGAAAGCGACGGCGCCGAGAAGCTCGATGAGGGCAGGGACCGCTTCGGGCCGTTCTCGAGCAAGAGCTGCCCCAACTGGCATGCGCCGGGCGCCGCCGGCCGCTGGGCGCGGGGCGAGTACGTGCTGCGCGCGGCGGCGCGCGAGTTCACGATCGAGAAGCCCGCCGATGCAGCCTCGGGCGCGGACTGGTGGTGGCGCTTCGGCGAGCACATCGTCGCCCGGAAGTACGCGGCCGACTGGCCGTTCATATGGCGCCTGCACCACGATGCGCTCGAGGCGGACATGCTCGGCTACTGCGAGGGACTGGGGCTTGTCCTGTGGGCGCTCCAGGGCGCCGAATACCTCATGCGCGCGGAGAACCTGACGGTCGAGGGGACTCGCGATGTCGGGGGCGTCGCCTGCCGCGTGCTCGTCGCGACGCCGGAGTGGATACGCCGCCCGCCCTTCCTGCAGAATCGAACGCATTTCCCGTTCAACCATTCGACCATGCTTTCGTGGGCCGCGCTCAGGCCCGTGATCGCGTACGCCGTCGATGCCGACGCCGGACTCGTGCGCGCGGCCGAGTTCACCTACTACGATGTCGGCCGCAGCGGACCCGACGACTGGCACGCGGTCCCGAGGCCCAGCGGCGTCACGGTGCGGTGCGCGGCGGAGGACGTCGCGCAGAATGAGCACGGGACGTGGTATCCGACGCGCATTCAGGCGCACGTGCACAATGGCGACCGCGTCGTGCGCACGACTCGGCTGGCGATTCGCCTCGGCCCCGTTCCGCCGTCGCCGGACGGGCCGCGGATCCCCGAAGGGAAGCGCATGCTCGATTACTGGCCGCTGTATCGCCCGGAAGCGTTCGAGGCGTTCATTGCGGACGAGGGCCGCACGCACGCGAACCTCGTCGGCCTCGCGCGAAGCCTCTGCTACGAGGGCGCCATGGCCGCCGGCGAGGGAGCGATGCGGGAGGCCGTCGCAAATCTCGAGGCGGATCGCACGCTCCTGCCCGCAACGTTCGGCGGCATCGACTGGGAGCTCGGTTTCGCGGTGTACGAGCTCTTCTGGCGCTTCGACGAGGCCGATGTGCAGGCGTTCTGGAACCGGATGCCGCGCACGGCCACGTGGTCGGCGATCCTCGCGCGGGCCGTCGACCTGTACCAGCAGTATCGCCCCGCCGAGGCCGGCAAGATGCGCCCGCTGCTCGCCGAGTTCGAGGGCGACCTCGGCACGCGCAGGAAGCGCCTGGCCGAGCGGGCGCAGTGGGAACTGTACCGCCGCTGCCTCGCGGAGGATATCGAGGCGGCGCGCGAGAGGAACGACCGGGCGGCGCTGTCGAGCCTCTCGCAGCTTCAGGCCGAGGTCGAGGATCTCATCGGCGCGATGCCGCGCGAGGAATCGCCCTGAGGCGCGCCGCGGATTGGATCCTCCGACAACGCGCGGGAAGATCGGCCTCCTCGAATGCCCGCAAGGCGTCCGTCCGCCGAACCATCGGACAGAACCGAGCGTCGCCCGGCAGGTTGTCGTTGATCCTCTGCCGGCGAACCGGGCGGGGCGCGGCGATGGTGTAGTACTCGTCCGGATCGAGAAGATCGATGTACGCACCGGTGCGAAGGTCCCCCTGAGGAAGGGCCGATCCGGTCAACATCTCGTAGAGAAACCACAGACGACGCGCGTACTTTCCCCTCGGCTTGGACGCCACGTACTCCTGGATTTCCTTCTGCGGAGCATGCCGGAACACGCTCGCGAGTATCGCCAGGTTGGTCCCGTCGTACTTGAGCGCGAACTCCAGATGGTCTCCGACCGACTCGCCGGGCCAGTATCTGGCCGGATAGACTTCCTCGGTTACTCCCGCGCTCGCGGCTACCCTGCGGACGTTTCCTGCGGCGACAGATGAACGGTGCCAGTTGGGAATCACGTCCAGCCGGAGGTTTCTAATGAGCGCGTCGTAACCGGCAGGCCGTGTTTCAATCGCACGCAGATTGTGGTCAGCCATGGCACCCCTGTGAAAAACAGGCTCTGGTCGTGAAATATACGCCAATTCCGTGCCAGGCAAAGAAAAATGCGCCCGGATTGGCGTGAATCCGGAATCCCGCGGCTTGTGACCGTGTCCTCGGGTGAGTATCCTGGATCTTGAGGTTGCGCGTGCGAAAAGCCCTGCTCGTCATCATCCCTCTCGCGTGTGCGCTCGGTTCTTCGTCCGTCGCGGAGCCCGCGCCCGCAGGCGGCACTATCGCCATCGTCGAGTGGCAGGCGCCCGATCCCGGCCTGCTCGAACGGCTGGGAGACTCCTTCCCGCTCCTCGCGTACAGCGGGGATCTCGCCGTGGTGCTCGCGCCGCCGGGGGCGGCGATTCCGGACGCGTTCGCCGGGATCCTCACCCTTTTGGAGCCGCTCGACGCCGCGGGCGACTACTACCTCTTCCACGTCGCCGACGCCGGCCGCGCATCGTTCGCGGGAGACGCGCGCGTCCTCGCGCGCCGCGGCGGCACCGTTCTCCTCCGGAGCGCCGAGGGCGCCCCGCGGCTCACTGCCGAAAGCAAGGCAGCGCTCCCGGGAATCGCGCAGCCCCTCCTCATCTCGCTCGTCCCGGCGGCGCCGCCATCGGTGCGGGATCGAAAGCTCGCAAGGGACGACCCTCCGGCGATCGAGTTCGATCC
>JBFZCA010000281.1:0-5837 GCA_041308205.1 Planctomycetota bacterium
GCGGCAGCGCGGGGTCATCCTCGTCGTACCTGAGCGGAACGGCATCGTGCGAGAGGCAGAGCACGGCCGCCACGGCGTCCCCGCGAAACACCGGCAGCCCGAGCAGCCCGCGCTCGGCCTTGTGCTCCTCGACCGCGTGCTGGCTGCGCCACCGCCGGTCGCGCCGCGCATCATCCACGCGCACGAGCGCGCGAGCCTGCGCGACCCGCCGGATGAGGAAATGGCTCACGGCCGCCGCCGCCGCGCGCACGCGCGTTCCCTCGATCGTCCACCCCTCGGCATCGCGGATATGCCCATCGGGCGCCAGGCGCGTCACGATGCAGCGGTCGGCGCCCGTGCGGCGCATGAGCGCCGAGGCCGCATCGGCGGCCGCGCGCCGCACGGCGGGACCTCCGCCCGCCAGCGCGCGGGCAAGCGCACAGAGCCGTTCGATGAGCCCGTCACGCGCCTTCACTCTTGTTGCCGATCACCTTCTGGACCAGGGCGTTCACGTAGCTGAAGTCCTTGGTCCTGAGCAGGCGGACCTTGCGGCCCGACCAGCGGATCACGGTGGTCTCGGGCTCCGCGGCCTGGTTGCCGTCCGCCACGAGACGCATGGCGCGCGCCTGCCGGTCCACGACGCGGATCTCCAGGCGCGAGCCGAGCGGCAGCACCAGCGGAAACTGCAGCGAATGAAACTGGACCGGGCGATGCGGGTTGACCGGCGTGACGATCATCGCGTGCACATCGGGGTGCACGGCCGGCCCTCCCGCGGCCAGCGTGTACGCGGTCGAGCCGGTGCCGGTCGCGACGATCAGGCCGTCGCCCGAGTACCGGTTCAGCAGCACGCCCTCGATGAAGAGATCCAGGCGCGCGGTCTGGCCGCCCACGCGCTCGAGCACGAAATCGTTGATGGCCAGGAACTCGCGCTCCCCCTGCGCGTCGGCCGCGCACGCGCTCAGCACGGGAAGCTCGGTCTCCTGAAAACGGCCCTCGCGCAGGATGGCGATGATGTCGGTGGCCGAGTCCGGGCCGTTCATCAGGAAGCCGACCTGGCCGAAGTTGACGCCGAAGACCGCGATCGACGGATAGCCGAGCGCGGCCAGCGTGTGCATGAGGCAGCCGTCGCCGCCCAGGACGACCAGCAGGTCTTCCTCGTCCGCGGCGCCGGCGTCGCCGAACGCAACCGTGGCGAAGCCCGCCTTGCGCAGCCGCGCCTGCAGATCGGACGCCGCGGCCGCGCACCGCGCGTTGCGCAGATCGGCCGCGACCAGTATCCGGTTGAACGTCGCCTTGTGCGTGCTCATATGCTCTGGCAGTCGGAAGGATACCAGGTCCGCCTTCAAGAAAAAAGCCCCGGCGCGCGCCGGGGCTTGCAATCGGCTACAGACGGTACGCTGCAGAGGTCGAAGGAGGCGGCGTGCGCCGCCTCCGGCCTCCGGGTTTCTCTAGTACATTCCTCCCATGCCGCCGCCGCCGCCGCCCGGCGCCGGCTCTTCCTTCTCCTCCGGGATCTCGCTCACGAGCGCCTCGGTGGTCAGAAGCAGGCCGGCAATGCTCACCGCGTTCTCGAGCGCGGTCCTGGCGACCTTGACGGGATCGACGATGCCGCGCTCGAGCAGGTTGCAGTACTCGCCGGTGAGGGCGTCGTAGCCCTCGCCGTACTTCATGCTCCGGACCTTCTCGCACACGACGGCGCCGTCGACGCCGGCGTTCTCCGCGATCTGGCGGATCGGGGATTCCAGCGCGCGCTTCACGATGCCGGCGCCGATCGCCTCATCGCCCTCGAGCTTGAGGCCGTCGATGCCCTTCACGCACTTGAGCAGCGCCACGCCGCCGCCCGGCACGATGCCTTCCTCGACGGCCGCGCGGGTCGCGTGCAGCGCGTCCTCGACGCGCGCCTTCTTCTCCTTCATCTCGACCTCGGTCGCGGCGCCGACGTTGATCTGGGCGACGCCGCCCGCGAGCTTCGCCAGGCGCTCCTGGAGCTTCTCGCGGTCGTAGTCCGACGTGGTCTCGTCGACCTCCTTGCGGATCTGGCCGATGCGGCCCTGGATCGCGGCCGTCTTGCCGCCGCCCTCGATGATCGTCGTGGACTCCTTGGTGATCTTCACCTTCTTGGCGAAGCCCAGGTAATCCATGGTGATGTTCTTCACGTCGATGCCGAGATCCTCGAAGATCGCCTTGCCGCCCGTGAGGATCGCGATGTCCTCGAGCATCGCCTTGCGGCGGTCGCCGAAGCCGGGCGCCTTGACCGCGCAGCAACTGAACGTGCCGCGCAGCTTGTTGATGACGAGCGTCGCCAGCACCTCGCCCTCGATGTCCTCCGCGACGATGATGATGGGCTTGCCGGACTGCGCGATCTTCTCGAGGAGCGGCACCAGGTCGCGGATGGTCGCGAACTTCTTCTCGTGGATGAGGATGTAGGGCTCCTCCAGCTCGCAGGTCATGGTGTCGACGTTGGTGACGAAGTGCGGGCTCAGGTAGCCCTTGTCGAACTCCATGCCCTCGACGAAGTCGACCGTGGTCTCCAGGCTCTTGCCTTCCTCGACCGTGATCACGCCGTCCTTGCCGACGCGGTCCATGGCATCGGAGATGATGGCGCCGATCTCCTTGTCGTTGTTCGCCGCGATCGCGCCGACCTGGGCGATCTCGGTCTTGCCCTTCACCTGGCGGCCCATCTTCCTGAGCTCCTCCACGACGGCCTTGCAGGCCGACTGGATGCCGCGCTGGATGAGGATGGGATTGCCGCCGGCCGTGACGTTCTTCAGGCCTTCCTCGAAGATGGCCTCGGCGAGCACCGTCGCGGTGGTCGTGCCGTCGCCCGCCAGGTCGCTCGTCTTGGACGCGACCTCCTTGACCATCTGGGCGCCCATGTTCTCGTTCTTGTCCTC
Source organism: Planctomycetota bacterium (assembly GCA_041308205.1). Classification (GTDB taxonomy): domain Bacteria; phylum Planctomycetota; class UBA8108; order UBA8890; family UBA8898; genus UBA8898. The sequence continues at coordinate 2,874 of JBFZCA010000281.1, forward strand.
GAGCTCGATTTCCTTGGCGACCGTGACGCCGTCCTTCGTCACGGTGGGCGCGCCGAAGCTCTTCTCGAGCACGACGTTCCTGCCGCGGGGGCCCAGCGTGACCTTCACGGCCCTGGCGAGCTTCCTGACGCCGCGCCGGATCGCTTCGCGCGCTTCCTGATCGAAAACGATTTTCTTCGCTGCCATTGGTTAACTCCTCCTGCGTGTGTTCACGCGGCCCCCTACTCGATCACCGCGAGGACGTCGTCCTCGCCCATGATCAGGAACTCCTCGCCGCCGGTCTTGACCTCGGTGCCGGCGTACGACGTGAACAGCACGCGGTCATCGGCCTTGACCTGCATCTTGCTGCGCTGGCCGCTCTCGAGCAGCTTGCCCTGCCCCACCGCAACGACGATACCCTCCTTGGGCTTCTCCTTCGCGCTGTCGGGAAGCACGATGCCCCCCTTGGTCTTCTCTTCCGCCTCGACACGCTTGACCAGAATCCGATCGCCTAACGGACGGATGCGTGTTTTCGCCATCGCCGACTCTCCTTTCAAGCCTGACACGAACTCAATGCCGGACGTCGCGCCGCGGTGCTACAGCGCCAGGCCCAGCCAGTCCCTCAAAATCCCGCGCACCTCTACGATCTCGAGCGGCTTGTGCAGGAACGCCACCGCTCCCGCGGCCGCCACGTTACTCTCCGCAATCGTCTCCGCGCCGGACATCAGCACCCAGGGGAACTTGATGCGCTCGTTCCTGATCCACTGGACCGCGGTGGCCCCATCGGCGTCCGGCAACTGGTAATCGAAGAACCCGAAATCGATCTTCATCTTCCGCGCGACGGTGAGCGCCTCGCCCGCCTGCCCTGCCTCGCATGTCTCGAAACCGCATGCGCGCAGCACATCAACGAGCGACACCCGGCACGCGGCGTCGTCGTCGCACACCAGAACGCGTTGGATGTAGGAAAACGAGGCTCCTGTCATGACGCACTTCCGATGGTCTGCAGCACTTGCAACGCTATTCCCTTAGCAAAAGATGTGCCGTATAACTGTAAAATGTTGCAAGCAATGGGCTTACGTTGAAACGCATGCCCGCGGAGCCTGGAAATTCTGCCATTATGGCACATTGGCGAGAGGGTCGATTTTGCGGTTCTGCCAGACTGGCAGTCGAATGATCCTGCCGGGAGATCCGCGCGCGCCCACCGCTATGCGCCCGGGGCAGTCTCGTCACTCTCCGAGAGTCCGTGCTCGGCCAGCTTGTTGTACAGGCTCTGGCGCGGGATCTTCAGGGCGCGCGTCACGCGGGACTTGTTCCACCGGTGCTCCCTGAGCGCGTTGAGGAGAATCGCCTTCTCGCACTCGGCGACCTGCGCCCTGAAGCTCCCCCGCGCCGGGATCCTCAGGCTGATCCCGCTCTCGTCGCGCACGAGCCCCTCGCCGCGCCATTGCGCCGCGCCCTCGCGGGCCACCTGGGCCTGAAACTCCTTCTTCCCGACCTCGCGGCTCTCGCACGCCACCATCACGCGCCGCAGCACCGATACGAGCTGCCTCACGTTGCCGGGCCAGTGATACTCTTCCATGGCTCGGAGGGCGCTCTCGCTGAGCGGCTTGACGCGCACGCCTTCGGCGCCGAGCTTTCCCAGCGTCTCGCGCACGAGCACCGGCAGGTCCTCCTTCCGCTCCCTGAGCGGCGGCACCTTGAGCCCGATCACGTTCAGGCGCCAGTACAGGTCCGACCTGAAGTCGCCTTCGGCGACCATCTGCTCGAGGTCCCGCAGCGTCGAGGCGATGATGCGCACATCGAAGCTCCGCGCGCGGTCCGAGCCGACCGGCCTGACCTCGCCCTCCTGAATCGCCCGCAGAACCTTGGCCTGCATCACCTGCGACATGTCGCCGATCTCGTCCAGGAAGAGCGTCCCGCCGTCGGCGAGCACGAAGATGCCGTCCTTGGCCTCGTGCGCGCCCGTGAAGGCGCCCTTGACGTGTCCGAAGAGCTCGCTCTCGACCAGGCTCTCGGCCACGCTCCCGCAGCTCTCGGCCACGAAGGGCTTCTCCGCCCGCCGGCCCCCCGCGTGAATCGCGCGCGCGGCAAGCTCCTTGCCGCTCCCGCTCTCCCCGGAGATGCACACGCTGAAGTCCGTGTCCTTGATCTTCTCGATCGTGGCGCACAGATCGCGCATGGCGGGGCTGCGGCAGCAGAGGCCGTGGTACGCGTCCCCGTCCGGCGCAACCGGCGGCGCCTGCGCGTATCGCTCGCGCACCGCCACGCACTCGATGGCGCGTGCCAGCGCGCGCAGCGACAGGCTCAAGGCCGCGCATTCGCGCTCGCCGAATCCGGCCGCGCCGATCGGACGGCGTACGGAGAACACGACCCTGCCCCCATCGCACATGTCGGTCGCCGCGAACGCCTCGGGCCCCAGCGCCTCCCCTGCCTGCGTGCTCCCGGTCGCAAACACGTCCTCGCCGCCCAGCGCCCGGCGCAACGCGCGATGATTCAGCCTGAACGAGACTTCCCGGATCATGCCGCCGTCGCGGCCCCTGCCGAAGGAGCGCGCGACGCCATCGGCGCTCCGCACGGTCAAGAAGGCGCAGACGGCGCCCGGGTCCTCGCGCAGCAGATCGGCCAGCGCCGGCCGCGCGGCGTCCTCCATGCCCGCGGCGTTGATGATCGACCAGCACGCATACGCGCGCGCCGTATCGACGCCGGCAACAGGCACAGTACCATGGGTCGTTATGGCCATAGACGGAAGGACTCCCACGTGAGTATCGGATCGCCCCGTGCACCCCTTGACCGGCGGCGGGGAAGCGTCCTGGCCGGCGCTTCCGCGAACAGGCTACAATCTCACATGTTCCCGCCGGCGCGCGCCCCCGGCGCGTGCGAGCGCGCGCCCAGGCCGTTCCCGCCGCGGCGGGAGAAGTGCGCAGGCAACGACATGATCCCTGAAGCCATGCAGGCCGATCATCCGCGAATCCGTTCGGCGCCCGG
>JBFZCA010000282.1:0-4214 GCA_041308205.1 Planctomycetota bacterium
GCGAAGCTCGCGGCCGCATACGTCTCGCTCGGCGCCGGACTCTTCACGCCCCTGGGCCGGAAGCCCGCCGTGCCGCGGCCCGCGCAGCCCATCCCCTACCCCTATCGCACGATGCACGACCTCCTGGCCCTCTCGGAAGCCACGGGCTACCCGATCAGCCATCTCGTGCTCGCGGACGAGACGGCCTTTGCGGGGCAACGCGCCTCGACCGTGCTCGAGCGGCTCGACAGCCTCTGGCGGCTCATGAAGGCGACGATCGAGCGCGGCCTGGCGGCCGAGGGCGAGCTTCCCGGCGGCCTCGGCGTCATGCGCCGCGCCAAGCAGATCTGGGAGGAGAGCCGGCGGCGCGTGAGCCACCCCGAGGCGATTCTCGCGCCCGCGTTGAAGGCCGATGCGTACGCGTTCGCCGTCGCGGAGGAGAACGCCGCGGGCGGCGCCATCGTGACGGCGCCGACGGCCGGCTCCGCGGGCGTCATACCGGCCGTGCTCAAGGTGTGGCAGGAGGACCTGGCGCTCCCCGACCGCACGGTCGCGCGCGGGCTCCTCACGGCGGGCGCGGTCGGCATCGTGATCAAGAACCTCGCGTCGCTCTCGGGCGCCGAGGTCGGCTGCCAGGGGGAGGTCGGCTCCGCCGCAGCGATGGCCGCCGCCGCGGCCGCGGAGCTCGCCGGCGCGATTCCCGCGCAGGTCGAGGCCGCCGCCGAGGTCGCGATCGAGCACCACCTCGGCATGACCTGCGACCCCGTGGCCGGCCTCGTCCAGATCCCGTGCATCGAGCGCAACGCGATGGGCGCCGTGAAGGCGCTCAACGCCGCGGCCGTGAGCCTTGCCGGCACGGGCCGCCACCTCATCAGCTTCGATGCCGCCGTGAGGGCCATGTGGCGCACGGGGCAGGACCTGCGCACGGCCTACCGCGAGACGGCGCGCGGCGGCCTGGCGGTCGAGGGCGTGTAGAACACCGGTCCGCGGAGCGGACGGCTCCGGCGTGTTACGAAGGCAGAAAGGGTAGGGCCCCTGGATGTCGGGCGTGGGTTGGTCGGCGGCGCAGACCGACTCCACGGTTCTGCTTCGTATCGTTCCCTCTTCGTGCCTTCGTGTCTTCGTGTCTTCGTGGCTGCTTCCGTTCTTCCGTCTTCGTGTCTTCACGGCGGTTCTTTCCTCGTATACTCATGCCTTGGTCCAGACACAGGAAAGAAACGCCGCTGCGGCGCGTTACCCGTTGCTCAAGCGGCGCGCCAGCTCGTCGAGCCCCTCGGGCGGGAAACCGAGATAGAGGAAGAATGCGACGAGCACGGCGAGCCCGCCCGCGAGCGCGCACAGGCAGATCGCCGGATTGCTCGGGCATTGCTCCTTGTAGCCGAGCGCCGCGGCCGCGCCGGCGCCCGCGAAGAAGCCGGCGACGTGGGCCCACACGGCGCAGTTCGGAATCGCGAACGAGAGCGCGAGGCCGAGGCCGGCCCAGAAGAGCCCGAATCGAAACGCCCTGGCGCCGAAGACGCCGCCGCGCCTGAAGCCGTACCAGACCAGGGCCCCGAAAAGACCGTACACGCCGCCCGAGGCGCCGACCAGTATGCCGCTCGCCTCGATGAAGACGCCGGCGACATTCCCCACGACGCCCGCGAAGAGGAAGATGAGGAGAAAGCGGGCCGAGTCGTACAGCTCGCAGAGCGGCGCCGCGAGCTGCCATGTCCACAGCAGGTTGAAGAGGATGTGCAGGAAGCTCCCGTGGAGGAACACCGCCGTGAGCAGCGTCTCGTACCTGCCGAAGAGCACGGTCGTGAACCGGCCGGCCGCGCCGAGCGTCACGAGGGCCGCGGATGTCGGCACGGCCAGGTCCGCGTGGTCGCCCCCTTCCTGTCGATAGAGCGCCAGCGAGCCCAGGTAGAGCATGCCGCACAGCGCGATGATGCCATCGCGGAACGGCAGCGTGCGCACCTTGAGCAGCGTCGGGCCGAAACCCCAGAAGCTCGGCCGCCACAGGTTGCACGCGGGGCATCGCCGCGCGCGCGCATCCACGAGGCGGTTGCACCGGGGACAGACGATCGCGCCGCGCCGCCGTCGCAATGGCCACATGCCGCGTCTCGCTCCACCACAGGAACGCCGGCACGAAGGCCTCCCCGCGTCGCGCATATCCGCGCCGGCACGCTCCGAATCATAGCCCGTGCGCGCGCACGTGTCACGCGCCGGCGGGCGGCGCGGGCCCAGCGCTGAAGCATCAGGGCCCCGGCGCGCGCGACGTTCCTTGATTCCTACATCTCGGTCGGATATCGAGGGCCCGATAACCTGAGCGGCGAATTCGGGGCCGACGGCATCGTAAACTAGAGTGTACCGGTGGCAGGTACATATTCGGTGAACCCGTGGCCCTGCAGGCGCCGGCCGTAGCCGGCGTTTCCCCCCTTCTCCTGAAGGGGGGACGGAAGGAGGGTTGTCTCAGACAGCAGGGACTCCTAGCGATTGCCGCCGTGGAGACCTACGGTCACCACCTCCAGAGCGTCAGCAGAGCCGCAATTGCGCAACGGACGAGTTCATTGCACGTTTCGACGCACGGGTTCACCGAATATGTACGGTGGCAGAAGGCAGTTCTTGACGCTATTCTTGTCTCTTCGGGGGTTTGCGTCCTTGTTGCGCGCAGACCCCGCGGACCGACGGCCGGCGTGGGAGGCGCAGAAACGCCGTGAGAGAAGAGTGCGGAGTCGCCGCGGTGTACGCCATGAAGAACGGCGTACCCGACCCCGAGCGCGACGTCGCTCCCCTTGTTCCCCGCCTGCTCCTCGACATGCAGATGCGCGGCGAGCTCTCGGCCGGCATGACGAGCTACGATCCGTCGCGGAGCCGCCTCCTCGCCACGCACAAGCAGCTCGGCACGGTCAACGAGGCGTTCCACCTGGGGCACAGCGGCAAGTCCGCGTACATCATGGCCCGCTGCCGGGGTTGCGCCGCCGTCGGCCACGTGCGCTACGCCACCTGCGGCCTCGATGACCGCGCGTACGCCCAGCCCTTCGAGCGGCAGCACGGCCGCACCTACAAGTGGTTCTCGTTCGCCTTCAACGGACAGCTCGCCAACTACGCGCTGCTCAGGGACCGCCTCAAGCAGCAGAAGGGCTACCACGTCGTCCTGGACACCGACACCGAGATCATCATGCACTACCTGTCGCGCGAGCTGGCCGGCGAGGACAAGCCGCCGCTGGAGAGGGCGTTCGGCAACCTCGCGCGCGAATTCGACGGCGCCTACAGCCTCGCGTTCCTCAACGCGGACGGGGAGCTGGTCGTCGCCCGCGACCCGCGCGGCATCAAGCCGCTGTGCTACGGCATACGCGATGATCTCTTCGCCGCCGCGAGCGAGTCGACGGCGCTCGCGAACCTCGGCTTCAAGGAGGTCTTCTCGCTGCAGCCCGGCTGCCTGATCCTCGTCAACCGCGACGGCATCGCCGTCCGCCGCTTCGCGGAGTCCCCGCGCCGTGCCGCGTGCTTCTTCGAGTGGGTGTACTTCGCCAACGCGGGCTCGACGATCGACGGCTGCTCGGTCTACCTCGCCCGCAACCGCCTGGGCAAGATCCTGGCGGATATCGAGACCGTGCCCAAGGACGACGACCTGATCGTCGTGCCCGTGCCGGACACCGCCAAGGCGGCCGCCGACGGCATGGGATACCACCTCGGCCTGCCGGTGCTCGAGGGACTGCTTCGCAACCGCTACATCGGCCGGACGTTCATCAAGGGCGAAGCGCGCGGCCGCGCCGTGTCCCTGAAGTACACGCCCGTCAGGGAGGTGCTCGAGGGCAAGCGCGTGCTCCTGGTCGAGGACAGCATCGTCCGCGGGACGACGCTCAAGCACCTCATCGGCCACATGCGCGAGCGCGGCCGGCCGCGGGAGGTGCATCTCAGGATCGCCGCGCCGCCGATTCTCTACCCGTGCTTCTACGGCATCGACATGTCGACGGTGAGCGAGCTGTTCGCGCGCATGCACGTCTCGGCGATCGAGGACGAGATCCCCGATCCGATCCGCAGGATCATGGCGACCGAGCTCGGCGCGGATTCGCTCAGATACCTGCCGCGCAGCAAGATACCCGCCGCGATCGGCCTGCCCGCCAAGGATCTGTGCATGGCCTGCATCGATGCGCGCTATCCGACCGACTACGGGCAGCACCTGCACGGCCTGGCCGAGGAGGGGCGCCGCGCGGGCATCGCGGGCCGCACCTACGAGACGCGTCCGGAGA
>JBFZCA010000283.1:0-7187 GCA_041308205.1 Planctomycetota bacterium
CGAAGATTCCGAGCTACAACCCCGACATGGAGTACCGCCGCTGCGGCAAGACCGGCCTCATGGTCTCCGCGGTCGCGCTCGGGGGCCACTGGAAGCGCGTCGTCAAGGTCATCGGCGGCGAGGAGCCCGCGGGCTGGATGACCATGGGCATCGACCTCCCGGCGTTCCAGAAGAACCGCGCCGAGGTCGTCACCCGCTGCATCGAGCGCGGCATCAACTACGTCGACGCCTGCTGCCGCGAGGAGATTCTCGCCTACAGCAAGGCCCTCGAGGGCCGCCGCGACGCGATGTACTTCGGGTACTCCTGGCACATCACGGAGAGCCGCTATCCGGAGTGGCGGCCGCGCGAGAGGCTGCAGGCGGGGCTCGACGCGGGCATGCGCGAGGCCGGCCTGGACCACGTCGATCTCTGGCGCATAAGCCTCCTCACCGAGAGCAGCCAGCACACTGCGGCCGAGATCGAGGAGGCGATGGCCGCGCTCGCCTGGGCGAAGAAGACCGGCCGCGCGCGCTCGACCGGCATCTCGTGCCACGACCGGCCGCACCTGAAGACGCTCATCGAGACCTTTCCGAACGAGATCGAGGTCGTCCTGACTCCCTACACCGCCAAGACAAAGACGGTCACCGACGAGACCGGGCTCTGGGCGGCGATCACGAAGGCGGACGTGGGCTGGTTCGGCATCAAGCCCTTCGCGAGCAATTCGCTCTTCAAGGGCGACAGCTCTCCGGACAGCCCGCACGCGGCAGAGGACAACCGGCTCGCGCGCCTCGCGATCCGCTCCATTCTCTGCAACAGGTCGATCACGGCGCCGATCCCGGGCCTCATCACGGTGGAGCAGGTCGACAACATGGCGCTCGCGATCAAGGAACGCCGCACGCTCGACGTGAAGGAGCAGGCCGAGCTCGACGCGGCCATGGACCGCGCGTGGGCGACCCTGCCCCCGGACTACCGCTGGCTCAGGGACTGGGAGTGCGTGTAGCCGGAGCCGCATGAAGCAGCGACGCTCTTCTTCATTCCCCGCGCGCGCCGCCGCCGCCTCGGTTCTGCTGCTCGCGATCTGCGGATGCGCCTGCGACGGCACGGCGCCGCCGCCGCCAGCGCGCGGCGAGACACCGGAGACGCCCGCCGCGCGCGCGCCGCTGCCTCCCCTCGTCGTGGAGGACGAGGCGCCGCTGCTCCTCGACGAGGCGCCCTCCGCCGCGCAGGACGCCCCTGCGACGCAGGCCCGCCCGGTCGCCGACAACGAGGCCTGTTTCGTCTGCCACACGAATTACCGCGAAGAGCCGCTCGCGACGGCCCACGCGACCCGGAACGTCGCCTGCATGGACTGCCACGGGAAATCGAACGCGCATCGGAACGACGAGAACAACACGACGCCTCCCGACACGATGTACCCGCACGACGCGATCGACCGCGCCTGCGCCGCCTGCCACGACGGCCACGACGTCCCGGCCCGCGACGTGATCGCGCGGTGGCTCGCGCGCGGCGCGGGGCGGGACGACCCCGCCACGATCGTGTGCACGGACTGCCACGGCGAGCATCGCCTGAAGCTCCGCAGCGTCAGGTGGGACAAGACGACCGGCGCGCTGCTCCCGGCGGCGCAGCCTCGGCCGCGTTAGACGGCTGTCACGACTCCACGCCGGCGCGCGCCTCCGCGCACCCGGTCCGCCCGCCGGATTCCCGGCTCCCTCTCAGAGCGTGCCGAGCCGCCGCTTCCTTGGGTTCTCGACGCACGCCCTTTATAATCGATATCTCGGGTTTGTCAGCGAACGCAACCAACGGGAATCCGCACGTTGAAAACACCACGTACGTTGATGTTCGTCCTCGCGACGCTCGCGGGCGGCCTCCCGGCGGCGCCGAACACCGCGGTCGTCATCTCCGAGCTCGGGTATCACCCGGCGGTCTCGGAGGACGATGAGTTCATCGAGCTTCACAACACATCCGGGGACCCCGTCGATGTGTCCGGGTGGTTCTTCGCGAACGGCGTCCAGTTCGCGATTCCGCCCTCGACCGGCATCGCGCCGGGGGGCTTCCTCGTCATCGCCAGAAACAGCGCCGGCCTGCTCGCCCTCCACGCCGCGCTCGACGCCGCGCTCGTCGTCGGCGATTACGCCGGACTCCTCGACAACGACGGAGAGGAGCTGACGCTGCGTGATCGGGACGGCCGCCTCGTCGACCGCATCGCCTATCGCGACGACAAGCCCTGGCCCGAGAACCCGGACGGCCTGGGGCCGTCGATCGAGCGGACGGACTTCACGGCCGACGGCGAGCAGCAGTGGGTGTGGCAGGCGTCGATCGTCGCGGGCGGCACGCCCGGCGCGCGCAACTCGACCCTGCCCGGCGGGCCCGTGAAACCTCCCCGCGACGTCGAGATCAACGAGGTCGTCGCCGGCGCCGTGCCCGGCGCGAGCTACATCGAGCTCCACAACGAGGGCGCCGTTCCGGCCGACCTCTCCGGCTATCGCCTGGTCGATCGGCCGTCCGGCGTCTCCGGTTACATCTTCCCCGCGGGCACGGGCCTGGCGCCTGGCGCCTTCCTCGCCGCCGGCGGCGATCTCCTGCCGTTCGCCGTGACGGACGGCGCGCAATGGTTCGGGCTTCTGGCGCCCGGCGGGGAGTTCGTCGACGGCCTCCGCACGCGCGCGCGTCCCGCGGGCCGGCCGTTCGGGCGCTGGCCCGACGGCGATGGCGACACGTTCGTGCTCGATGAGGCGACCCGCGAGACGGCGAACAGGCTCACGCCGGAAACCGGCGTCGTGATCAACGAGATCCGCTACAACCCGCCGCTCGGGCACTCCGGCGAGGAGTACATCGAGCTTTTCAATCGCGGGGGCACGGTCATCGACCTGTCCGGCTGGACGCTCGCCGGCGCCGTCCGCTACGCGGCTCCGGAAGGCATGGTGCTCGTGCCGGGAGCGTATCTCGTCGTGTCCGGCGATCCCGCGGCCGTGGAGACGGCGTACGGGATCGACGAAGTCGCGGGCCCGTGGAGCGGCCGCCTGGCGAACTCCGATGAGAGGATCGAGCTGCTCGATGCGCTGGGGAACCGCGCCGATGTCGTGCACTACGCCGACGGCGGCACATGGCCCGCGAGCGACGATGTCGCGCAGACGGGACCCGACGGCTACGGCCAGTCGATCGAACTCGTGAATCCCGACATGGAGAACAACCACGGCGTCGCCTGGCAGGCCGCCGCGGGCACGCCGGGAGCGGCGAACTCGGCGCACATCGCCGATCCGGCGCCCGTGATTCGGTCCCCCGCGCACTCGCCGGCGCAGCCCCGCGCGACCGACCCCGTGACCGTGACGGCCCGCATCGAGGATGCGCTCGGCGTGGCGGGTGCGACGGTCTTCTTCCGCGTCGATGGCGCGACGAGCTTCACGCAGGCGGTCATGGCGCGGATCGGGCCTCCGAGCAGCGACACGTACAGCGCGGCCCTTCCCGCGAGGCCCTCGGGCACGATCGTTCAGTTCTACGTCTCGGCCGTCGACACGACCGGACGCGTGCGCACCTGTCCGGCCGCGGCGCCCGATCGCGTCCTTCTCTATCAGGTCGACGACGATGCCTATCCCGGCGGCCTGCCACTCTACCGCCTGGTCATGCGCGATGCGGATCTGACCACGCTGGCGACGCGGGCGGTGACGAGCGACGTGCTCCTGCCCGGCACGTTCATCCACAAGGACGACGTCTACTACGACGTGGGCGTGCGTTACCGCGGCGAGAACAGCCGCTACTACGTGAGCAAGGCCTTCCGGGTGCAATTCACGCACGAGGAGCGCTTCGAGGGCACCACCCGCCTCAACCTGAACGTCCAGGACATCCACAGGGCCTTCGTCGGCCTCGATTTCCTCCGGCGGGCCGACATCCCCTCGCCGCAGACGCGTCCCGCCGCCTTCGTCGTCAACCGCCTCTTCGGGGATGCGGTCCCCGCGAACACGAGCATCCGCTACGGCGGCATCTACCAGCGCATGGAGGCCGTCGACGAGGACTTCCTCTCGCGCGAGTTCCCCGGCGACGACGACGGGAATCTCTACCGCCCCGTGGTCACCTCCGACGGCAGCGGCAATCTCACGTACCTCGGCGAGGACCGGCTCGAGGATTACCAGGAACGCTACATAAAAATCACCAACACCATCGAGAACGACTACACGGACATCATCGAGCTGACGCGCATCCTGAACGAGACGCCGGCCGAGGAGTACGTGCAGGCGCTCGAAGCCGCGCTCGACGTCGACGAGTGGGTGCGGTACTTCGCCGCCGAGCTGGTGCTCTCCAACCAGGACGGCCAGATCGCCACCAGCGCGGGCGAGGACTACCGCCTGTACCGCCGCTTCTCGGACGGCCGCTGGGTGATTCTGCCGTGGGACACCAACGAGGTCATGTACACGAACCCGGCGCCGTACTTCTTCCGGATGACGAGCGCCGCAGTCCTGAGATTCCTGCGCCATCCGGCGTTCATGACGCGTTACTTCGGGGCCATCAGGGAGCAACTCGACGGCCCCTTCACCCTTGAGGCCATGACGCCGTGCATCGATGCCGTGCGCCCGTGGTTCGACGACGATCCTCTCGACTACATGGTCGAGACCTTCATTCCGGAGTCGCAGCGCCTCTTCCGGTCGCGGCTCGTTCCCGATCGCCTGACGATCGAGGTGAGCGCCGGAACCCGCACGCTCGTGGGATCCGGAGCCGCGTGGCGCTTCTTCCGCGGCGACGAAGAGCCGCCGGCCGCGTGGGCCGAGCGCACGTTCGACGATGCCTCGTGGGAAGAGGGGCCCGCGCCCATCGGGTACGGCGAGGCCGAGATCGCCACCGTGCTCGCCGACATGCGGGACAACTACACGACGGTCTACATCCGGCGCCGCTTCGCCGCCGCCGGGCCGGACGCGTTCAGGACCCTGACCCTCACGATCGACTACGACGATGCTTTCGTCGCCTATCTCAACGGCGCCGAGGTCGCACGGCGCAACTTCACGGGAGATGTGACGCACACATCGGTTGCCGACACGAGTCACGAGTCGGGCACCCCCGCCGTCATCGATATCTCCGCGTTCCGCGATGGGCTCGTGGCCGGAGACAACGTGATCGCGATCGTGGGACTGAACCAGGTCGCCACCTCGGGCGATCTCGTGCTCGACCCCCTCCTGTCGGCCGAGGACGCGACGACCGGCGCCGGGTGCTTCGGCCGGCTGCTTGCCGGCGGCGATCCGGTGCCGCTCCGCGGGGAGGCGCCCATATGCTTCACCGCCGCCGTGCTCGTGAACGGCGAGCGGGCGGCGTACGACGCGGCCGCGGGGCGCTGGTCCTACGATGCCTATCTCGGCGACGCCGGCGGGGAGGTCGCCGTGGAGGCGCTGGACTGGCGCGGCACGGTGATCGCCGCCGCGGACGCCCTCGTCGAAATGGGCGGCTCCTTCACATCCGTCGCGGGCACGGTGGGCACGACGCGCTGGCCGCTCGACGACAGCCCCTACCTTGTCACCGGCGATCTGACGGTCCCGCTGGGCTCCGCGCTGACGATCGATCCCGGCGTGCGCGTGTTCCTGGAGGGCGGTGCGTCCATCATCATCCGGGGGACGCTGAACGCCGCGGGAACGGAGGCGCTCCCGATCGCGTTCCAGGCCGCTTCCTGCGACGGTGCGTGGGGCGCGCTGCAGTGCATCGGGGCATCCGCGCGCGGGCTCCTCGAGCACGCCGAGATGACCTACGCCCAGGGGATCACCGGCGGCCGCGGCGCCGTCGTCGCGTCCCAGGGAGCGCAGGTCGTGCTCCGCAGTTGCGTCATGGCCGATCTCCTCTGTGCGGGCATCGCGGCCCGGGACGGCGCCACGCGGATCGAGGTGTACGACTCCGCGATCGAGCGCGCCGCCGGCGGTGTTGCATGCGATGCGGCCTCCGCGCTCCTCGAGCGCGTGCGCATCGCGGACTTGCCCGGCGCGAGCATCGGCATTCATGTCCTGCACGAGTCCGATCCTCCCTCCGAGATCCGCGACTGCATTCTCGGGGCCGGCATCGACACGGGCATCCTCCTCGAAGGCGCGAGCGCGCGCATCGAGGGCGCGTCCGTTCACGGAACGGCGGGGAGCGGCCTGCGCGTGACCGGCGCCTGCGCGCCGGCGATCGCGCGCACGCTTGTCTGGGGCTGCCGCGACGGGCTCGCGTGCGAGAGCGGCGCCGCAGCCTCGGTCACGAGGTGCACGATCGCGGCGAACGCGGTCGGGCTGTACCTCCACGAGACGGATGCGGGAGCCGGCGGCGGGCACGCAGCGGCCGACAGCCTGATCGTCTGGGACAACGGCGTTACGGCGCTCGCCGACCCGTACTCGACGCTGGCGGTCGAGTGGAGCGACGTCGAGGGCGGCTACGACGGGACGAACAACCTGAGCTTCGATCCTCTCTTCGTCGACGCGGCGGGCGGCGATTTCCGCCTGCAGCCGATATCCCCGGCGATCGGCGCCGGCAAGGACGGCGTCGACATGGGCGCGCTGCCCTCGATCGCCGCCGGCGAGGCGCCGTTCATGCGCGGCGACGCCAACGCCGACGGCCGCACGGACATCTCCGATGCCGTGACCGTCCTCCGGCATCTCTTCGCCGGCTACTCGTCGCTCTGCCTCGATGCGCACGACGCCAACGACGACGGCAGGCTCGACATCGCCGATGCGGTCGCGCTCCTCGGGCACCTCTTCGCGTCCCAGGGCCCGCTCCCGGCGCCCTTCGGCGCCTGCGGCGCCGATCCGACGCTCGACGCGCTGGGGTGCGGCGCGCACGCACCGTGCCCGTGAGCGCGACGGCGGTCACCGCACGACGACTTCTTCCGCGGCCTGGAACGCGACCGGGCCCAGGAGGCCCGACGGACGGAGCGGCGAGCCCTTCTTCCAGAGCCGCCAGCTCGTGAAGGTGACCCGTCCGGCGGGGCTCGGTTCGTCCGTATCGAGCCATTTCGGCCATGCCTTGAGCGTCCCGTCGGGATTGCGCTCGCTGTCCTCGGGAAGCTCCTCGTCCCCCACCATGCGGTTCACCCAGAGGTTCACGACCTCGATCGCGAGCGCGTTGTCCCCCGCGCGCACGATCCCGGTCACGTCGACCCGGTAGGGCGGCTTCCACAGGACGCCGAGGTCGCGCCCGTTCAGGCGCACGCGCGCCATCACGTGCACCGCGCCCAGGTCCAGGACGATGCGCCGGCCCTCGC
>JBFZCA010000284.1:0-8486 GCA_041308205.1 Planctomycetota bacterium
GAGATCCTGTGCACGCTCGTCTCCCACGGCGGCGACCTGAACGGGCCGCTCGCGCTCATCGACCCGGCGAAGGGCCGCTTCAATCCCGCGGCGATCACATCGATCACGCCCGACGTTGCGCCGCACTACCACATGAGCTGGGCGCGCGAGCGCTGCTTCCGCGATCCCTTCCCGATCGACCGCGACTACTACCTGTGCAGCCACGCGCCGGCCGACAGGTTCGGGCTGTACGCGGTCGACCGCTGGGGCAACCGCGAGCTTCTGTACCTCGACCCGGCGATGGGCAGCATGTCGCCGACGATCCTGAGGGCCTCGGCGCCGCCGCCCGTCGTGGCGGCGGCGTTCGCCCGGAACGCGACGCCGCGGGGGCGGTTCTTCGTCCGCGATGTGTACGCGGGCCTTGCGCCGGCCGTGCCGCGCGGCCGCGTCAAGTACATTCGCGTCTGCAGCGAGGAGAAGGCCGACCTGCGCCGGCTTCCGAACGGCGAGTATCAGAACGACCACGAACCCTTCGAGGACTGGTACGCCTCGCCGACCCACAAGGTGCGCGGTCCGCACGGCTGGCCGAGCTACGTCGCCAAGGGAACGTTCGGCCTGGCGCCGGTCGAGGACGATGGCTCGGCGCACTTCCTCGCCCCGGCCGGCAAGGTGCTGTACTTCCAGGCGCTCGACGCCGATCTCAACGAGGTGCAGCGGATGCGCAGCGTCGTCCAGCTCCAGCCGGGCGAGGAGCGCGGCTGCATCGGCTGCCACGAGGATCGCGCGACGGCGCCGCCCGCGGGCTTGCCGATGCCGCGGGCCCTGGCGCGCGCCCCATCCGAGCTCCGAGCGCCGCCGTGGGGCGCGGGCCCGTTCGCGTACGAGCGCGTGGTCCAGCCGGTCTGGGATGCGCACTGCGTGCGCTGCCACAATCCGTCCGATGCGCGCACGATCGACCTGAGCGCGGCGCGCGACCGCGAGGGCGTTCCCGTCTCGTACCGCACGCTGATCGAGCGCGGGCTCGTGCACTACTTCGACTTCGCCTGGGGGCAGGAGCACAGGAAGGCCGCGCCGCTCTCCTTCGGCACGGTGAAGAGCAGGCTTCTGGAAGTGCTCGATGCGGGCCACGAGGGCGTCGTGCTGACGCGCGACGAGCTCCACGCGATCAAGTGCTGGATCGACCTGAACTGCCCGCTGTGGCCGGACTACCGGTTTCGCTCCGAGCGCGAGGGAGTCGGCGCCACGGCGCGGCTCGATGCGCGGGAAGCGGCACGGTGAGACGCGGCGGCAGTGTTGATCGGAGAACGAGAGATGCGACAGCGCACGATTGTTGAACGGTTTCCCTGCGCACGCTGGGTGGGGCTGCTGGCCGTGTTGCTCGTCGGGCACGCGCCCGGGGGCGAGCCGCCCGCGCGGCCGAACATCGTCCTCGTGATGTCGGACGATGTCGGCTACGGCGATTTCGGCTGCCACGGCAATCCGATCATCAAGACGCCCGCCGTGGATGCCTTCTGGAAGGAAAGCGTGCGCTTCACCGACTTCCACGTGAGCCCGACCTGCGCGCCGACGCGCTCGGCGCTCATGACCGGGCGGCACGAATTCAAGAACGGCGTGACGCACACGGTGTTCGAGCGCGAGCGCCTGGCGCTCGGCGCGACGACGATCGCGCAGGCGCTCAAGTCGGCGGGCTACGCGACCGGCGTGTTCGGCAAGTGGCACCTCGGGGACGAGGCCGCGTACCGGCCGGACCGGCGCGGCTTCGACGAGACCTTCGTTCACGGCGCGGGCGGCATCGGGCAGACGTATCCGGGAAGCGGCGGCGATGCGCCCGGGAACAGCTACTTCAGCCCCGCGATTCTGCACAACGGCAAGTTCGAGAAGACCGAGGGCTACTGCACCGACGTCTTCTTCAGGCAGGCCGTCGCGTGGATGGACTCGCGGCGCGCCTCGGGCGTCCCGTTCTTCGCGTACATCACGCCGAACGCCGCCCACGAGCCGCTCGATGTGCCCGACGAGTATTACCGGCGCTACAAGGACGCCGTGCCCGAGAAGGCCGCCCGGTTCTTCGGCATGATCGAGAACATCGACCTGAACTTCGGCGCGCTGCTCGCAAAGCTCGAGGAGTGGGGGATCCGGGACCGCACGCTGGTCATCTTCATGACCGACAACGGCGGCACGAACGGCGTCCGGATCCACAATGCCGGCATGCGCGGCGCCAAGGGCACGCAGTACGAGGGCGGCACGCGCGTGCCGTCCTTCTGGCGCTGGCCCGCGGCGTTCACGGGCGGCCTTGACTGCGGCGCGCTCACGGCGCACATCGACATCTTTCCGACCCTGGCCGAGATCGCCGGCGCGGCGCTCGACGGCGAGCTCGCCCGGCAGGTCGAGGGCCGGAGCCTCGTGCCGCTCCTTCGCGACGTGCGCGCGCCGTGGGCCGACCGTTTCCTCGTGACGCACGTCGGGCGCTGGGGGTGGGGGCGCGCCGGCGAGTCGAAGCATGCCAACTGCGCGATCCGGAACAGCCGCTTCAGCCTGGTCAACAACGCGGAGCTTTACGATCTGGCGAGCGATCCCGGGCAGGCGACGAACGTGATCGACGCGCACCCCGACGCGGTCGCCGCGCTGCGCGCGGCGTACGACGAGTGGTGGGCCGCGGTCCTGCCGGCGCTCGTCAACGAGGAGAAGCTCGGGCCCGCGATCAACCCCTTCAAGGAGCTGTACTGGCAGCAGTTCGGCGGGGGGCCCGACGAGGCGCTGCTGCGGCGCATGGATCCGGAGGGCGCCCGGACAGGAGGCGCGGCGAAGAAGAGCGCGGCCGCCGCGCCGGCTGCGGGCGCCGCCCGGCAGCGCCCTAACATCCTCTATATCATGTCCGACGACCACGCGGCCCACGCCATAAGCGCGTACGGAAGCCGGATCAACAAGACCCCGCACCTCGACCGCATCGCGGCCGAGGGCATCCGGTTCGACCGCTGCTACGCGGTCAATTCGATCTGCACGCCGAGCCGCGCCGCGATCCTGACCGGCAAGTACAGCCACAAGAACGGCGTGCCGGTCTTCAACCGCTTCGACGGCTCGCAGCCTACGCTGGCGAAGTACCTGCAGGCGGCGGGCTACTTCACGGGCATGTTCGGGAAGTGGCATCTGGGGAGCGATCCCACGGGGTTCGACAGGTGGATGATCCTGCCCGGCCAGGGCGCCTACCACAACCCGATGCTCTACTCGGCCGAGGGCCGCGTCGATTTCGAGGGCTACGTGACGGACATCATCACGGATCTGACGATCGAATTCCTCGACGAGAGGCCCAAGGACAGACCCTTCTTCGTCATGTGCCATCACAAGGCGCCGCATCGCAACTGGCAGCCCGACGCGAAGCACGCGGAGATGTACGGCGGCGGCGATGTCCCCGAGCCCGCGACGCTGCGGGACGCCTACGAGGGCCGCGCGAGCGCCGCGCGCGAGACGACCATGACGGTGGCGCGGCACCTCACGCGCAACGACCTCAAGCTCGTGCCGCCCGCGGACCTTCAGAGCGCGGAGCGCCAGCAATGGCTGAGCGGGGCGCCGATGGAAGTGACGATCGAGGTGAACGGCGTCCGGACGACGCTGACCGGCGACGCGCTCCTCACGTGGAAGTACCAGCGCTACATGCGGGACTACCTGGGCTGCGTGGCGTCGGTCGACGACAACGTCGGCCGGCTGCTCGAGTACCTCGACCGCAACGGCCTGGCCGGGAACACGATCGTCGTCTACACGAGCGACCAGGGGTTCTTCCTCGGCGACCACGGCTGGTACGACAAGCGCTTCATGTACGAGGAGTCGATCAAGATGCCGTTCCTCGTCAGGTGGCCGGGCACGGCGAAGCCCGGCTCCGTGCAGGGCGCGATCGCGCTCAATATCGACATAGCGCCGACCTTCATGGCTGCGGCGGGGCTTCCGATTCCGCCCGACATCCAGGGCCGGAGCCTGGTGCCGCTCTGCCGCGGCGAGCGGCCCGCCGGCTGGCGGAAGAGCTGGTACTACCGTTACTACCACGACCCGGGCCACCACAACACGCGCGCGCACTACGGCGCCGGCACCGAGACGCACAAGCTCCTGTGCTTCTGGAAGCTCGATGAATGGGAGCTCTACGACCTCGTCAAGGACCCCGACGAGCTTCGCAACGTGTACGGCGACCCGGCGTACGCGGATACCGTGACCGCGCTCAAGGCGGAGCTCGCGAGGCTCAAGGCGGAAGTGGGGGACGATGACGCGTTCGCGCAGGAGCAGCCGCCGGGCGGCGTCGACGCCATGCCCGAGAGCGCCAAGAAGAAGGCGCCGGCGCCGAAGGGCGCGCGCACGGCGAAGGCGGAGAAGGACGCATGAGCGCGCGCGGAAGCTCGGCGTTCTTGATCGCGGCGCTGGTCGCCGCGGGCGCGGCGGGGCGGGAGGCTGCGGCCGGCGGCGCGGTCGTCGAGGTGAGCGGCGAGCTCACGCAGTGGCACAAGGTCACGCTGACGCTCGACGGCGTGTACGCGCGCGAGACGGATGACGATCCCAATCCGTTCACGGATCTGCGCATGACCGTCGTGTTCACGCACGAGTCGGGCGCGCCGATCTACGCGGTGCCCGGCTACTTCGCCGCGGATGGCAATGCGGCACAGACATCGGCGGGCGCCGGAAACAAGTGGCGCGCGCACTTCGCCCCCGACGGCACGGGGACGTGGAAGTACCGCATCGAGTTCGTGCGGGGCCCGGGCGCGGCGCTCGCCGCCGATGCGCCCGGCGCCGCGGTCGCGCCGTTTCACGGCGCCGCCGGCAGTTTTGCAATCGCGCCCTCCGACACCCGCGGCCGCGACTTCCGGGGCAAGGGCCGGCTCCGGTATGTCGGCGCGCACTATCTGAGGTTCGCGGGAAGCGGCGAGTGGTTCCTGAAGGCCGGCGCCGATTCCCCCGAGAATCTGCTCGCCTACGCGGACTTCGACGGCACGTACCCGCGGAGGGCGAACGCCGCTGCGCGGCCCGGCGAGGCCGCGCCCTCGGGGCTCAAGACCTGGGCGCCGCACGTCCGGGACTGGCGCGACGGCGACCCCGTCTGGAAGGGAGACAAGGGCAAGGGGCTGATCGGCGCCCTCAACTACCTCGCCGGCAAGGGCTGCAACGCGTTCTCGTTCCTGCCGTACAACGCGGGCGGCGACGGCGACGATGTGTGGCCCTTCGTCGCGCCCGATGACAAGCGTCACTACGACTGCTCCAAGCTCGACCAGTGGCAGATCGTGTTCGACCACGCGACCGCGCGCGGGCTGTACCTGCACTTCAAGCTGCAGGAGACGGAGATCGACGACAACCGCCACGGGAACCGCAACGGAGTCGTGGCGGCGGCGCTCGACGGCGGCGCGCTCGGACCGGAGCGCAGGCTCTACTGCCGCGAGCTCATCGCGCGGTTCGCGCACGAGCTGGCCTTGAACTGGAATCTCGGCGAGGAGAACACCCAGTCGGCCGAGGAGCAGCGGGCCATGGCGGAGTTCATCCGCGCGACCGATCCCTACGGGCACCACATCGTCGTCCATACGTACCCGGACTGGCAGGATCGGGTGTACCCCGCGCTTCTGGGGAGCAAGTCCGCCCTCACGGGCGCGTCGCTTCAAAACGGCTGGGATGCCGCGCACCGGCGCACGCTCTTGTGGGTGCGCGAATCGGCGAAGGCGGGCAGGCCGTGGGTCGTCGCGAACGACGAGCAGAATCCCGCGAACCTCGGCGTGCCGCCCGACCCCGGCTACGAGGGCTTCGGCGGCACGGCGGGGAAGGACGGCAAAAGGTATACCCTCGACGACATCCGGGCGCTCACGCTGTGGGGGACGCTCACGGCGGGCGGCGCGGGCGTCGAGTACTACTTCGGGTACGAGCTTCCCGCCAACGACCTCGTGTGCCAGGACTGGCGCAGCCGCGACAAGAGCTGGGATCATTGCAGGATCGCGCTCGAGTTCTTCGCGGGCCTGCCGTTCCCGGAGATGCGCAACGCCGACGAGCTGGCCGGCAATCCGAAGAACGACAACGCGAGGTACTGCTTCGCAAAGCCGGGCGAGGTCTACGTCGTCTACCTCCCGCGAGGCGGGGCGGTCGAGCTCGACCTGGGCGACGCGACGGGAACGTTCGCGGTGGGGTGGTTCGATCCGCGCTCGGGCGGGGCGCTGCGGGACGGGTCGGTGCGGTCCGTCACGGGACCCGGAAAGGCGGCGCTCGGCGAGCCGCCCGCCGATCCGGCGCGCGACTGGGTTGTGCTCGTCCGGAAGCGCGCGGACGGTGCAGTGCGTTGACGCGCGGGCCGTTGTCGTTGTACCTTGGAGCGGTTTTCGCGACACCCGGAGAAGGAGGAACACGATGCATGCATCCGGCAGACGTTGCACCAGGCGGCACGCGCTCACGATCGCGGCGGGCGGCGCGATCGCGGCCCCGTTCGCCGTACGCTCCGCGTTGAGCGGCGCCGAGGGCGCCGCGGCGCCGAGCGATCGCATCGGCCTCGGTTTCATAGGCATCGGGAGGATGGGCCAGGGGCATCTGGGCCTCCTCCTGCGCTATCCGGAGGTGCAGGTGCGCGGCGTCTGCGACGTCGACCCGATCCGCCGCGGGAACGCGAAGGCCGCAGTCGACGGCGCGTACGGCGCGGGGTCCGACTGCGCCGCGTACAACGATCTGCGCGAGCTTCTCGCACGCTCGGACATCGACGCCGTGCTGATCGCGACGGGCGACCGCTGGCACGTGCCGGCGAGCGTCCTCGCGATGAAGGCCGGCAAGGACGTGTACTGCGAGAAGCCGGTGTCGCTGACGATCCGCGAGTCGCGCGTGCTCAGAGAAGTCGCCGCCCGGTACGGCCGCGTGTTCCAGACGGGGCTCCAGCAGCGCACGACGCTCGAGTTCCGGCGGGCGTGCGATCTCGTGCAGCGCGGCCGCCTGGGGAAGATCACGCACGTGTACGTGTGCTTTCCCGGCACGGTCGAGGAAGTGAACCTCCCCGCCGAGCCCGTGCCCGAGGGCCTGGACTGGAATCTCTGGCTCGGTCCGGCGCCGTGGCGGCCCTTCAACCATCGCTACCACGAGTACGGCCAGCCCAAGAACGTCGTTCCGTGGCACTTCTGCCCGGACTTTGGGAGCGGCAACCTGACGAGCAACGCCGTGCACGCCTTCGACGTGGTCCAGTGGGGGCTGGGCATGGACGAGAGCGGGCCGGTCGAGGTGACGCCGCCCGGCGTCGGCGGCATGCCGTCGCTCACCTACAAGTACGCGAGCGGCGCGGTGCTGCAGGTCGAATGGAAACTCGACCCGCAGAAGCATTTCGTGCCGCCGGGCTGGGATGCGGCGACGCCCATCCAGGCCTTCGGCGCGGTGTTCGTGGGCGAGGCCGGCTGGATTCACGTGGGGCGGGAGGGGTACCTCAAGTCGCACCCCGAGGCGATACTTGCGGAGGATACGGGCGGCCCGAAGGAAGGGCGGCCCGTCCTCGATCACCACAAGAACTGGCTGGAGTGCATTCGCTCGCGGCGGCGCACCGCCTGCGATGCGGCTGCCGGCGGCCGTTCGGCGATCGTGGCGCACCTCGGGGGCATAGCCCACTGGACGCGGCGGAGCCTCGCGTGGGACCCCGCGAAGGAGGAGTTCATCAACGACGATGAGGCCAACCGGCTGCGCTCGCGCCCCATGCGCGAGCCGTGGCGCGTCTGAGAAAGGACCTGAAGAATGCGCAGACATATGATGCAGAAGACAGTCGAGCGCCCGGCGGATGCCGCGCCGGCCGTGCCGTCTGTCTCGCCGCTCGACAGAGCGTTCGAGGCGCTCAAGACCTACGACTGGGGCATCGACGCGCAATCGGTCAAGCCGATCGAGGATGCCATCGCCGCCGCGTTCGGCGACGAGCGGCTTCGGGGCGAGCTCGAGACGCGCCTGACGGCGGTCGTGAAGTCCGGGGCGCCTCCCGCGGGGGTGCTGCTTGCCTGCAAGCACCTGAGCCGCGTGGGCGGCGCCGGCTGCGTGCCGGCGCTCGCGGCAGTGCTCGCCGGCGGCGGTCAATCCGCGCCGGTCGCGCGGTATGCGCTCGAGCGCGTCACGGCGCCCGAAGCCGGCCAGGCATTGCGCGCGGAGCTCGCGCACACGCCGGCCGCGGGCAAGATCGGCATCATCAATTCGCTCGGGGTCAGGCGCGAGCCGGAGAGCGTTCCCGTGCTCTCGGCGTGTCTCGGGGGGGATGCGCCCGAGGTCGCCGCCGCCGCGGCCGCCGCGCTCGGCGACATCGGCGGCGAGGAGGCCGCGAAGGCGCTCGATGCGTCGTACGCGAAGGCGACCGGAGACCTGCGGCTCGCCATCGCCGATGCGCTGCTCGCCTGCGCGGAACGCCTGCTCGCGGAAGGAAAGCCCGCGAACGCGCGGGCGCTGTACGAATCGCTGGGTTCGCCCGCGCAGCCGGCGCACGTCGCCGAAGCGGTGCGGCGCGGGATCGCGCGCGCGCAGGGTGCGAAGTGATGCGCGGGAGGCGG
>JBFZCA010000285.1:0-14657 GCA_041308205.1 Planctomycetota bacterium
CACAGGGCCGCGGCAACCCGAAGGGCTGCCGCGGCCCTGTCGTTGTCCGCGCCGGTGTCGCGCGGCGGAGAATCCGCCGACGCCGTCACCGCGCCCACAGCATCTGCGGGGCGGGCTCCCCTTCCGCGTCGGGGACGAACGCCCGGGCGCCGAGCGTCCCGTCCTTGGCGATCGGCCACACGCAGATGCCGTCATCCGCGCGCGAGGCGCCGTAGAGCAGCGCATCGTCGTTGCCGGTCGCGAGCGACTGGATATCGGGACATGACAGCCGGACGCCGATGGGTTCGGGAGTGCCGTCCTTCTCGAGGCTGAACATGGCGATCTCCGGCCCCTTCGGGCTCAGGGGCAGCGTCGCGTACAGGAACTGCTCGTCGCGGGCGAGGCACATGACGTCGCTGAAGCCGCCGGCGGGAATGGGTTCCTTCGTGAGCAGCTCGAGCTTGCCGGTGCGCACGTCGATGCCGAAGGCGAAGATCCCCAGATCCAGGTCGAGCACGTACAGGATGCGCCGCTCCCGCGCCACCGCCATTGCGAACCCCGGCCGGCTCGCGAGAGCCCCGAGGTCGAAGAACTGCACCTCCTTCGGGCCCTCCGCGAACACCTGGTACACGCGCACGCCCATGCGGTTGCCGGTCTGGCCCACGTACAGCCATTCGCTTCCGAAGGCCTCGAAGGTCGCCAGCGCGCGCGCCGCCGGCTCGACATCGTACGGCTTCCAGAGCGGCGCAAGGCCTTCGGACGAGATCTGGAAGAACTCGAGCTGGGTGTCGCCTGTGCGGGCGAAGAGCCGCGTTCCCGCCCGATCGACGGCGAGATAGGCGATCTGCTGCCCGACCGTGGGGAAGGGCGATCCGCGCACGGCCGCGAGAGTGCCATCGTCCTTGAACGCGAACATGGCGACCTGGTTGCCCTGGTTCGCGCCCGCAAAGAGATACGAGGCGCTGCCCGCGAACCCGCTCGGGCAGCATTGCTGGACGCCGGGCTCCCCCGCCGCCGCCGTCTGAAGGAGCTTGAAGCGACCATCCGCATCGACCGCGTACGCGGCGACGCTCGTCGGGCCGGTCTTCTCGCGCGGCACCCGCAGCGCGTAGAGCGCGCGCTTGGTCGTGAATTCGATCGGCACGCTCACGGGCTGGAAGCCTTCCCGCTCCACGTTGAGCTTCGTGCCGGGAAGGCCCAGGAGCGGTCGCCTGAGCTTCATGTCGACCGCGCCGTCGCGGGCGACCGCCTGGCCGAGGATATCGTCTCCTTCCAGCAGGGACACCACGGCGCCGTGGAACTCGGGCGGCAGCGTGAAATGATAGATGGAAAGCAGCGCTTCCACGGCGGAGGCGGACACCACCGCAATCTGTATCGACGTCGTCCGCAGGTTGATCGTCGGATCGCCCAGGCACTGGTAGAGCTCGGCCTGGAACCGGGCGTACGAGATGTTGTCGAGATTGACTCCGTCGGCGTCCGCATCTCCGTAGTGGGCCCACAGGTAGTACTTCCCGTAGTTCATGATGTGGCCGATGCGCCGGCTGCCGGCCAAGACCTCGGCCTCCGCGTCGTCCCAGCCCGGAAAGTCCGGGAGGAAGGTCGGCCACACGCAATCGATCAGCCCGCGGAGAAACTGGTCGTTTCCTCTCGACGGGCTGTTGCGCGTCGGCGTGATCACGGCGAGCGCGCCTCCCGCGGGGGCTCGAAGCAGGTGCTCGGCGAAGCACTCCAGGGTCGAGGACGTGCCGTAGCCCGCCTCGTCGGTCTCGCAGTCGACCCATCCGGTCTGACAGTTGTGCGAGAACATGAGCGGCAGGCGCGGGTCCCCGTTCGCGAGGCCATCGGCCATCGCCGACGTGAACGAGGGGTGGGACCATCCGCTACGGTTCCCGTGGTCGCGGTGCCCCACCAGGAACGTTCCCGCGTTGATCGCATCGACGACATCGCCCCCCGTGCCATCCCACGCGAAGGTCGGCCTCTTCAGGTAGTCCGGAACGTCGGTCTCATCGCTGTACCACCGCGGATCCACGTCCGCGAACGCCGTGTAGACGCGCGTGGGGTCGTAGCCGCGGCCATCGAGGTGCGTCACGATCTCCTCGCAGGTCTGGACGTACCCCTTCTCGGTCTTTCCGTCCTTGGGATACGCATCCTGGAAGTAGGCGGCCAGGACCGGGTGCGCGAAGAAATCGGACGCCATGAACAGCGCGCCCTCGTAGTTCTTGATGCGATTCACGATGCGCTGCGCCTCGTCCGCGGTGTTGACGGAGATCCGGCCGATCGCCAGATCCGGGAGGAAGTCGTCGTCGCCGTCCATGGTGGCGTAGAAGAGATCGGTGCCCATGTGATACGGGCTGTGGCCGTCAGGAGGATTCCAGGGGTGGGTCGAGCCCTGGACCGTCGGAACGTGCTCCGCATCGCCCATGAGGAGCACGTACTCGATGCGGCGGAATGCGTACACGCCGCGAATGTAGTCGGCAATGCCGGCGGCCGTCGTCCCGGTGGAATCGGTCGAGGCGATGATCGTCCGCAGGCCGCGCTCGGTCTTCCATTCCGCGAGCTCCGCGGCCTGGTCCCAGAAGGCGGGCGCCGTGATGATCAGGCAATCGCGGAACGCCTCCCACACGCTCCGCCCGGCGACGACGTCATCGAAACCGAGGACGGCGAGGCTTTCGTTGATGAGCGTCGCTCCCAGGATGCGCTCGATGCCGGGCGCGCGCGTCTCGTCGAGCGCGAAGCTCGACGGCGCCTTGTCCTGCGCGCCCGGGAACTCGACGTACACCTGCAGCTCGGGGTACAGCCGCAGGACGCCGGTCGCGCCGTTGAACTGCCCCAAGGCGACGCGAATCACCGCGACCTGCATGCCGCGTATGATGCCCGTGTCGACCGACCAGAGCGATTCGGGATAGAAGACATCGAGGTCGTACTCCTTCCGGATGTAGAACGGCGAGGGCTCGACGCCGTCGTAGTCGACCTGGTCGCTCTGGAGCGGCATGACCCGCATGCCCTGGTACGTGACGACCCGCCCCGGTTTCACGGCCACCTCGATCGTCGCCCCGAGGGGCACGGCGACGAGCTGCGTGAAAAACGGAATCGAGGCCAGTCCCGGAACGCCGGGCGTTCCGCAGCGCGGCGCCGAAAGCTCCTGGAAGCGCTCGGTCTTCCCGTCGGTCTCGACGTCGAGCTGCGCCAGCCCGACGCCCGGAACGCGAATCAGGTACTCGACCTTGTCGATCTCGATCGCGCCGGGCGTGCGACCCACCCCCTCGCCGTCATCGGCCAGCGCCCCGGCGGGCAGCCAGCCGTCGTCGCCCAGGGAACCGAGCACGCGGATCGTGAGCGTGAAGGGCAGCGCCGAGGGGTTCGTGAAGAGCCAGGTGCGCTCCGCCGTCTCGCCGCCCGCCGGCAACGCGCCGCCCGGCACCAGGGCCGAGTAGTCGAAGCACGGCTTGCCCGCGTACAGGCCGTCGGCGTTCGTGCACGCGACGCTCGGCTCGGAGATCGCCTCGATGACCGCGAGCAGCGGCACGTTGATGGGCAGCTTGGCGCTGCTGGCGATGTGCACAAGTCGCGCCGTCGAGGCCCCGCTCTCGCAGTACTTGTGTGCCACGCAGGTCAGCGGGTTCACGGGGGCCGGCGTCGGATCGATGCCGCAGACGCCCGGGCCGAACGGCGGCTTGGGAGCCGACCCCTGCGCGAAAAGGTGGGTCAGAATGTAGATCGCATCGGCGATGTCGAGCTTGTTGTCGTCGTTGCCGTCCAGCGCGAGCTTGCACGTCACGGCCTCGTTGTTGAAGAGATGGCCGAGGATGCAGATCGCGTCGGCGATGTCGAGGCGCTGGTCCTGATTGCAGTCCCCGCGCGAGAAGGCGGGCGCGCCGCCCGGATCCGCCACGACCGGCGTCGCGAGGTCGGTCACATCCTCCAGGCCCGCAAGAGAACCGGCACACAGCACGAGGAACGCAATCGCGTTGCGCATGACCCCCTCCCTCCGCCTCGCCGCCGCAAACCCCCGGCGACCGCGAGGAAACGACGCCGCCGGGATTGCCGGCATCGCGCCTGCACACCTGTGCCTGCGGGTTTTCTCGGCCCGTTCTCGGCGGCGACGACCCAACGCCATCCACCGGACCGCGCGACAACCGGCGTGCCCTCATCGTACAACGCCGCCGTCCGATTTCCATCTGATTTTCAACGAGTAATCGGAGACGGCCGGGACGCACCGCGGCGCGCGTGGCCGGGCGCGCTCGCCGCGGCGGCTTTGCCGGGGAGCGTGCTATGCGACCAGAAACACCTTGTCGCCGACTCGGACGTGATCCGTGACGACGATGCCGACCGCGTCGCCGGCCTTCGCCTCGGCGATCTGCTGGTGCTCGATCTGCATGGACGCGATCTTCTCGATCAGGTCGGTCGTGTGTCCCTTGATGCGAATGGTGTCGCCCACCGTAAGGGGCGCCGTGAGCTTGATCGCGGCGACCTTGACCTTGCTGAAGTAATGGGTGATGGCGCCGATTTCCCGTTCTTCCGCCATGGCAGCCTCCTGTCGTTGACCACGGGCCTCTGCTCGTGCCGGCAGGCTGGACGTTGCAGGGGTGCATTCGACGCGCACGAGACGCCGTCATGGTAGCCGGACGGAGGCTGCGGGTCAATACGGAACGGCGCCTGCGGGACGGGCGCGGGCAGGCCGTGCAGGACGCCGGTCACACGTCTCGCGGCACGCGTGGCGTTCGGCGCATCTGGCATGCGGCGCGGCGTGCTCACGTGCCGAGAGAAAGGTCGTGTCATGGGCAGCAACTCTGGTCGAGTCTCCGAGAGGCGCAGACGGCCGCTACTGTCTGCCTCTTCAGAACGTCGCTCCGGCGGAAGTTCCCGTGTCATCAGGACCACGGCCGCGC
Source organism: Planctomycetota bacterium (assembly GCA_041308205.1). GTDB lineage: Bacteria > Planctomycetota > UBA8108 > UBA8890 > UBA8898 > UBA8898. The sequence goes on from JBFZCA010000285.1 coordinate 4,869, forward strand.
GTCTCGTCCGACTCGATGACCTCGACCGCTCCTTCGACATTGCATTCTGGCAGGCCCAAGATTGTACTGCCCGTTTTGCCGCCGCCTGGGAGCTTGTCGTTCTTGCCGAGAAGATCCGTGGGTCCCATGGAAATAAACTCCGACTTCGAAGATCTGTTGTCCATCTTGAACGACGAGCGCGTTAAGTATCTCGTCGTCGGCGGGTACGCGGTGATCGCGTATACGGAGCCCCGCTCTACGAAGGATACTCGGTGAAGCCCTCGTCGGCCATGCCCGTGGTGCCCGTGGTCTCGCGGCGGTCTTCCGTCCACGCGGACCGCGTCTTGGGAAGGGACGGCGCGTTGGTGCGCGAGCCGAGCACCCGGTAGAAGAACCTGGCTCCGTGCGGCGCCGCGGCGTTCTCGTCCTGATCCGCTCCGCACGCGAACAGGCTCGCCCACACCGCCGCGCCGGCCGTTCCCGCCTGAAAGCGTCTTCTCATGGCCGCTCCCTCAGGGCACCGTCAGCTCCTGGCGTCCCGCTCGAATCTCGAATGCGTGCGCGCGTCCCTCGCGCTCGACCCGCAGCGTGAACGGGCCGTCGGCCGTCACCGTGATCCGCATGCGCGGATCGTCCGCCGGCATCGGGGCCGCCGTGAGCGAGACCACCTTGCCGGCGAAGCGGAAGCGCTCGCAGCCGCGCCGTCCGCCCGGGCCCAGGTTCCAGACGAGCTCGTTCCGGGGCGCGTTCGGCACCAGGCCGATCGCGTACTCGAGCAGGTACATGATCGGGCCGATGCCGCTCCAGCCGACGAAGTCCTTCATCGCGGGCGCGCCGGGTTCGATGGCGTCGGGCGCGTAATTCTCCCACACCGTCCCGGTACGTTCGAAGACCCGGAGGATGCACTCGAGGTGATTGCGCGCGATCGCGCGCGCGATCGCGTGGTAACCGTAATTCTCCAGGCCGCGGATCACCATGGTCTCGGTCGGGGCCCAGACGGCGCCGCGCCAGTACCCGCCGCGCGGATCGTAGCCCGGCTCGTCCGCCGCGAGCGTCGGCACGCGGTGGGCCCGCTTGAACGTCGCCGGATTCTCGAGCTCCGCGACCAGCGCCGCGGCCTGCTCGGGCGTCGCGACCCCGGCAAGCAGCGTCCAGTACGCCGCGATCGTCTTGACCGGCGCGCGCGTCCCCTCCCGCGTGAGATCGAAATAGAACTTGCGCACGGGATCCCACATCAGATCGTTGATGCGCGTCACGAGCTCGCGCGCCTCGGCCTCAAGCTCCCGCGCGTCGGCGTCGCGGCCGATGATCGTCGCGATCTCGGCAAGCTGCCGCGCGAAGAGCGCCATCTGGGCCGAGATGTCTATGCCGCACCCGCCGCCCTTGAGAAACGGGTTGCGCGGCGAGTTGTCCATGCTCGCCCAGTCGGTCATGTAGAGGCCGTTGCCCTGCCGCAGGTACTTCCGGAGCGCCGCGTGGTACTTCGCGAGCGGCTCGTAGACGAGCGCGAGGCGCTTCGCGTCGCCCGTCACGCGGTAGCTGTCGAGCTCCGCCCAGGCGAAGATCGGGTGGTTGAGGGCATCGAGCGTCAGGCGGGGCGGCGGCTCGGGCGCCGGCCTTCCAGTGTACACGACCGGCCCCGCCCCGGCCTCGTTCCAGCCCCAGCGGCTGAAGAGCGGCGCGCCCTCGCGGTTCACCCACTCCGTGAAGTCGCGTCCCGTCGCCCGGTCGATTTCGCGGCAGATCTCGCCGTCCTCGTGCTGCTTGCAGTAGAAGTTGTCCAGCGAACAGATGCCCGGCACGAGCCCGTGCGCCCAGTTGCAGAACATCGTCAGGAAGCACGTGTCCCACTGGAAGATGTTCTGGTTGAAGGCGGCGTCGATGAACTGCGACACGTAGCCGCTGCCCTCGGCGGGCTCGTGGAAGTTGCGGAAGGCGAGCTCCCACGCCTTCCAGTACATGTCGACGAGGCGCGGGTTGTCGTCGCAGACGGGCGCGGGCAACTGCCCGCGCATGCGCTCGAAGACGGGCAGCGCCTTCGGCTCGTAGCGCCGCAGGGCGAAGTAGCGCCCCTGCGCCGCATCGCCCGGCGCGACGGCCGCGCACAGAAGACCCGCGCCGAGCGCGCTCGACAGCAACAGACGCCGATGGAAGGCATGCAGCATGGACGGTTTCTCCTCTTCGCGATGTCGTTCGGGCCGCGCACCGCCGGCGCTCCGCACACGGTGTTTCCCAATACTATGAAGGCCGCGGGAAAAAACAACGCCGTGGGAATTCGCGAGGTCCTGCACGCCGGTGTGCGGCGGGCCGGCGCTCGTCCGCCAAGGGAGGAACGCCGGGATTGCGGAGCGGACTTCGTGCCGGGCTCTTGTTCCAAGCCCCTGTCGCGGAACGCCGACGGGAGGCGGCATGGACCGCACGCTCCCCTCGCCATCGATGCCGACGGCCCCCCCGCCCCGCTTGCCGGAACCTCTGTATGCAGCGTATACTCGTGTTCCTCTTGCTGCTCTCGTTCGGATTGAGGTTTTTCCGACCGGAAGTCCGGTACGCGATGACCCTCGACGCGGCTGCGGAATCAGTGGGCCAACGCCGATCGTCGCGCGCCCGGCACGCGCATCGCCGCGGGGTGAATCGTCGCGGCCCGGTCCCTGTCCCGGCTTCAGTTGCATGCAACCCCAATCGCGGGACCGGCACTACAGACTTCGGTGGAGCATTGTAGCAGCGCATGTGGTCCGTCTCTGTCATCGTAACGACGTACAACCGCTCGGATTATCTTCGCCTGTCGCTGGCATCCATCGAGATGCAGACGGTGCGGCCGTTGGAGGTGATCATCGCCGACGATGGATCGGATCCAGAGCATGCACAGGTCATTGAGGAGTTGATCTCTCGCTCGTCGCTGAGGGTCGTGCACGTGCGCCAACCCCACCATGGCTTCCGGGCCGCCGCCAACCGCAACAACGCGGCGCGACGCGCCGCGGGCGAGCACTTGTTCTTCACGGACGGCGATGCGGTGCTTCTCCCGGACGTTCTGGAGCGGCACTGTGCGGCCGCACGGCCGCGCCGCTGGGTGAGCGGGTTCTGCGTGCGATTGACACCCGAGGAAACGGCGGGGGTTACGGAGGCGCGCATCCGCGCCGGGGGGCTGGAGGAGTTATGGCCGGGCCCACGGGATCCACGCGTGCAGAGTCTGGTCGACGACGCCGCGAAGTTCCGCCGCCGGGCCCGGCGTTCGTGGTTCTGGCGCAGGGAGCCCCGCATGCGGCGGTTTCGTCTCATCACCATGCAGGCTTCGATGCCTCGGGCCGCCTTCGAAGCGGTCAACGGCTTCGACGAGGAGTTCCGCGGGTGGGGCGATGAAGATCTGGACCTCGGCCTCCGCCTCCAGATCGCCGGCCTCCGCGCCTGCACGGTGCTGGACACGGGCCGCGTCCTCCACCTGTACCACGAGGCGCTGCCCCGCGGGGCGGACAACAGGGCCCGCTACGCGCGTCCCCGCCGAGGCCGGAGCATCTGCGCACAGGGTCTGCGCCGGAGCGAACCGGATGCGGCGGAATCCGGCGCCGCCCTGACCCGCGCCTGCCCGGAGAACACGCGGCTCGTCCCGCCGCCCGAGTTTCTCTTCGTCCACGTCAACAGCCGCTGCAACCTCGCATGCCGGCACTGCGCGTACTGGAAGAACGACGACAGCGACAGGGCGCGCTACATGCCGAATGACCGCACCCGCGAGATCATACGCGAGTTCGCCGGGATGCGTCCCGGCGGCGCCGTGGTTATTTGCGGCGGGGAGAGCATGCTCGACCTCGAGGACTACTTTGCGATCGCAGGAGAGTGCCTGCGGTCGGGCCTCCGCTGCCTCTCGGTCATCAACGGTACGCAGGTTGCCGACGCGGCGATGGCGGACCGGATCGCCCTGGAAGGACCGAGCGAGATCACCGTGTCGCTGGACAGCCACATCGAGGACGAGCACGACATGATGCGGGGCGTCAAGGGTTCGTTCGCCATGGCGGTGAACGCGGTGCGGCTTCTGCTGCAGGCGCGAATGCGCCACCCCGCGCGCGGCATGCGCGTGTACGTGATGGCCCTCGTGCACGAGGGGAACTATCGACGGCTCGATGCCTTCTACGAGTTCGTATTGCACGACCTCGGCGCCGACAAGCTCAAGCTCAACTTCCTCCAGCCGACATTCGGCCTCGGGCGCGGGACGGACGATTTCTTTGCGCGGTACCACATCCGCGATCCCGAAGCCCTCGCTGCCGTCATCCGGGCGTGCGACGCCGAGTTCCGCCTCAACCTCAATCCCGTGTGGCTCGATCACGCCTGCATGTACGTCCGGTCCGTTGCGCGCAACGGCGATGCGCACCAGGGGTGGCGTGGCGCGATCGGGACCGAGGAGCACATCTGCAACACCTATGAGAGGAACATCATGGTGAATCTCCACGGTGTCGCGCGCCTGTGTTTCGCGCCGGACTTTCCCGGATACCCGCTTGCGACGCAGGGCGATTTGCGTCGCTTCTGGCACGACTACGCGGAACCGATCCGCGAGCAGATGCGCACCTGCAACCGCTACTGCGCCATCAGCCACAGCGTGCGCCGCGAGAACGCCACGTTGAAGACAAACGGCGAGCAGACCTGAACGGCGAGCGACCCATTTCGCGATCAGCGGCCCCTGCCCCCGATCCCAGGACGGAATCTACGGCGGCCGAGGCCCGGTCGCGCAGCCGGCGAGAACCGCCGCCAGGGCGAGAAGGCGACGCCCGGGATCGCACACGCGGAATCGCATCATTTCCCGTTTCCGCGCACCTGATGCCGCACCGGCCACGAGGCGCGGCGCTCGTCCTCGTACAGGCCGATCTTCTCGACCGGGATGCGCTCGAAGCCGAGCTTCCAGGCCGGCGAGTCGTCGCGCAGCCGGAAGTCCAGGTTCTTCGCATCGACGAACCGGGGGTCCGCGCCCACGAGGTTGTCCTCGAACTCGAGAAGCGGTCTCGCCGCGCCCTCGATGTCGTCCCACCGGCCGCCCGCGCAGATGTTGCGGGCGATGACGTTGCCCTTGGGCGCCTTGGGATCGTCGTCGAGGATCCCGGCGAGCTCGGGGTAGCGGTCGCGGTACGGCGGCTTGTCGTAGGCGATGCCCGAGATCGTGCCCTTCTCCCTGCCCTCCTTGATCCACTCGTCGGCGTGGTAGTGCGCCCAGCCGAGCGCGCGGGCGTCGACGTGGAGCGCGGGGTTGCAGTCGACGAAGATGTTGTTCTCGACGCGGTTGTCGCGCCCGCCGCCGATGAACGCGGCCGCCGTCACCTTGTAGAAGATGTTGCCGCGGATGGCCGCCGACGCGAACATGTCGTCGAGGTAGACGCCGACGCAGCCCCGGCCCCGGAACCCGTCGATGTGGTGCAGGTAGTTGTGCCGGATCGCGTGGCCGCGCATCGTCCAGTCGCGGCCGGCGTACATCGCGCCCGCATCGTTCGACTCGTAGCACACGCTGTGGATCTCGTTGAGCTCGATGACGTGGTCGTTCCCGCCGAACATGATCGCCATGTGCGGGGCGTTGTGGATGAGGTTGCGGGAGACGATGTTCCCGACGCCGGCGAGGTGCACGCCCGACTGGTACATGCGCTCCCAGCGGCCGTAGTCGTGAATGTTGTTGTTCTCGGCGCGGTGGCGCGCCGGCGCGAGCGTCGCGCGATCGCCGCCCGCGAGCGAGATGCCGCCCCGGCCCGTGTCGTGGATATCGCAGCCGACGACGGCGCACTCCGACCCGCCGCTGATGGAAACCGCGGATCCGCCCACGTTTCGAATCGTGCAGCCGGCGACCTCGACGCGCGTGCACGCCGAGATGGCGACGGCGGTCCCGCGCGCGGCCTCCAGGGTGAAGCCCCGGAACGTCACGTGCGATGCGTTCTTCGCCACGAGGAGCGAGGGCAGGACCGACACCACCGCCGCGGCCTTGTCGATGGGCTCGGGCGGCCAGAAGTAGAGCACGCCGGCCTGCCGGTCGAGGTACCACTCGCCGGGCGAGTCCAGCTCGCACAGCATGTTGAACGCGTAGTACCACTGGCCCTTGCGGTACCCGTAGCCGTGGTAGGGCGGCGCGACTGCAATGATCCGCTGCGCGGCGTCGATGGATTCGATCTTCTGCCGCTCGGCCGACCAGTCCCAGAACCAGTAGCCGTGGAGCCACGGATCCTTCTCGCCGAGCCAGCGCGCCGGCCGGTCGCCGTCGTACGTGAAGCGGCCGACCTTGCTGCCGCGCGCGCCGTGAATCTGGTGGCCGTCCTGGACGACGATATCGACGATCGTGACGAAACCATCGTTGGGCCAGCGGGCCAAGGTCATGGGCTTATCGCCGAAGAAAAGCTCGATGCCGCCGCCCTTCGCCTCGCCGAAATCGGCGATGCCGAGCGTTTTGAGATCGGCCTGGAGGACCTTGCCCTTCGCGGCGTCGTCCAGGCGATCGAGCACCGCCGCATCGGTCACGGGCGCGAAGCCACGGACGACTCTGCCGCCGGCGAGCCGGACCTCGCCGCCCGCCCGCGCGCGGTAGACGATCGGAGCCGCCTCGGTTCCGGAATCCTCGGCGCCGAGCTCGAAAGGCTCCGCCAGCTCGTACACGCCGGCGCGGATTTCGACCGTGACGCCGCCGCCGGGAAGCCCGCCCGCCGCCTTCAGCTTGCGGATCTCGTCGCGGGCGCGGGCGGGCGTCGCACACGGGCCGTCGCTCCCGGCCGCATTGGGCGCGTCCGGTCTACCCGACCAGGCATCGTTCCCGCTGCGGGCCACGTGGAGCGTGATGCCGGCGGGTGCGGCGCACAGGCCGGCCGCCGCGAATGCCAGCAGCGAAACGCAGACAGGGATCCGAGTACCTCGGCGCATGGGCGTTGCCTCCTCGGCCGGCGTTGCGGCGCGCGCGCTCGGGCGCGATGCCGTCCGCCATCGTATGCCGCCCGGGGCGGGATATCCAGCCGCGCCGCCGGCGCGGCGGAAGATCACGTCGCCGCTGACGAGCCTCCGGCGAAGCTCCTCACCAGAAAGACATGCCCCTCGTACTTCGTGCGCGCAAGATCCCCGCGGGCACACAGCCGGTCGACGACCTCCCACGACGACCCGGCGCGAGACAGAAGCATGCGCACCGCATCCTCTCGCATCGGGTGCACGGCCGTTATGCCGAGGATATCCTTCTCGATATCGCCGGTCGACGCGAAGTCGTCGCCTTCGTAGCCGATCAGGCATTCCACCACGTTGATTCTCTCGGCGAAGATCTGGTACGCCCTGTTGACGGTCGCCGCATCCGGCGCACGAACCATCTTCTCTGCCGGGGGACGCGTGGGAATGCCCAGATACGCGCGATCCGGCTGCACCCGGTCGAGGAAGTCGGCGACCGCTCTCACGCATGCATCATCGTCGTTGAGGCCCGAGACGAGCATCGTCTCCGTGACGAGCGTGCCGGCGAAACGTTCGGCGAATGCGAGGATCCCATCGAGGATCGCGGACAGGCGCGCCGCGCAGTGCGGCCGGTTGATTTGCCGCCAGGCCGTTTCCCGAACGGCATCCACCTTGACGGAGACCCAGTCGGCCTTGCCGAGCTCCTCCCTCACATCTTCGCGCCACAGAAGCGAACCGTTCGTGATCGCGCCCACCTGCACTGCCGACCCGCTCACGAGCGCGATTTCCTTTCCCAGGTTCGCGTCCAGCGTGGGCTCGCCATCCGGCACGAAGGTCAGGTAATCGACTCGTTCCGATGACTGCTTCGCGTTCGCCAGCCTGCGCTGAACATCGCGGGCGATGTCCTCGGGATCGTAGAACGGGCGGCGCTCGTGCTCCAGGCGCGTCGTGCGGCCGGCCTGGCAGTACACGCACGAGTAGGTGCACACCTTCGCCGGAATGTTGTTGATCCCAAGGCTCTTGCCCAGGCGCCGCGACGGGACGGGGCCGTACGAGAGACAGGCGCCGGGCGCGGTCACACGTCTCCTCCGCACGGAGGTTCGCCGCACCGCGACTGCCGCCCGCAGCAGGTTCGACCGGTCTGCTCGAGCGAGCACCCCCCGGCGTCCGCCGTCGTTCGGCCGCGCGCGCCACCCTTGAGAACGAAGCCCGCGCCGCCGCTGACGAGCCGCCGGACCTTCCCGCGGCATTGCGGGCATTCCACAAGGGGCGCTTCGTGAATGCCCTGCATACGTTCGAACTCGAGACCGCACGTCTCGCACTGGTACTCGTAGGTCGGCATGGCTCGATCCTCCAGGTTTCTTCGATGCGCCGGCGCCGGGGGCCGACGGGCGAAGCATCGCCGCAACAGGGCATCGTGCCCTCGCTGAAACGAGCAAATGCGGTGCCGGAGACCGCCGGCGGCGCACGCTGATTCACAACTGCTTATGCGAAAACAAGTTGTATGGCCCGGGCAGAATGATCCGCGGCGCTCATCCGTAGCGATGACGCTACTCGGTGGCTCGCTACAGGCGCATTCATGCGACTCATTCCTGCCCGGAGCGCCTGCCCGCGCTGACAGCCGCGCCCCCGTGCTGCGGTTTCTCCGGACGGGGCGCTAAGAAACTGCTCCGGCCGTCGTCATCCATCGAGAGGATTCTTGCATGCAGACACGGAGGACCGCCATGACACGAACCTTCGGAATCGCGGCGATTGCGGGACTGCTTCTCGCCGCCCTGCCGGGGCAGGTTGCGGGCCTGGGCGAGGAGGAATTCGGCAACGGGACCATGTATGCCCAGCCCGGATGGAATCCGGGCGTCCTGGATGTCGCCAACGACACCCATCGGGTCTACCGGGTGTGGGTCAACGGCAACGAGGACTTCTTCTTTCAGGGAGACACGGAGGCGCTCAACGCGGCGCTCGCGGCCTTCGCCCGGATGACCATCGATGTCCGCGAAGTGATCGTCCTCCCGACACCCGGCCGGCAGAAGAGCTTCGATGGCAAGGCGGTCTCCTTCGACTGGTCGCTGAAGGTCCCGAGCGGCATCTACCTCCACTTCGCCCGGGAGGAGAAGGGCACCAAGATACACGCTCGCCTTCCCGTCCTAACGATCCACGCCGCGGGCGGCAAGGTCGATCCGGCGAAGATCCGCGTCCCGGAGGGCGTCGCCATCGTCATGGCGAAGGATCTCGCCGACCGGTGCATGGAGGGGCTGCGCTCGAAGGCGCCCGAAATCCGGGGGCTCGCGGCGGGGCGTCTGGCGAGGCTCGCCTACCTGCCCGGAGCCGTCGGCGCCATCACGAAAGCCCTCGACGACACGCACGAGTACGTGCTGCGCTCGGCGGCCCTCGCCCTGGAAAGCCTGGGCAAGAAGGCCGAGCGCGCGCTGCCCGTCCTGAAGAAGCGCCTCGAGGAGATCACGGACAAGAACGTGCGCACGGCGATCGAGAACGCCGTCAAGGCGATCGAGACCGCGGCGGACGAGGATCCGAAGGCGGACGAGGCGATCCAGGCGACCCTGCGCAAACTCGACGAGCTCCGGAAGGGCTGGGAGCCCGCGAAGTGAGCGGCGCGTGAATTCTCCGACATCCCTGCACGGGATTCTTGGGCGTCCCTTCGTTCGCCCCTACAATTGGATCTCGGTGCAGACGTCAGGTTTGCTTATCACGTCGTGTCGAGCCTTCTCGTTCCGAAGGAGAACATGAACCGAACGCTTCTTTCTCTCGCTGTGATGTCCCTTCTCGTTCCGGCCGGCGTCCTCACGGCCGATGAGATCATGATCCAGGTTTCACCGAGCACGATCATCATGGATTCCTTCGGAGAACCGCTCACGATTCACACGAATATCCGCCGGAGCGCGGTGGACCGCGACTCCGTGGCGCTGTACT
>JBFZCA010000286.1:0-6654 GCA_041308205.1 Planctomycetota bacterium
ACGGCGCCATGCTGAAGCGGTCGCTGTCGCCGAACCGCACGATCAGGTAGTTCTTCGCGGGGTGGTCGGCGTTGCAGATGAGGCACGTGCCGGCCAGGTAGTTGACGAAGTCGGGAACATCCATGTGCGCGTCGATGTACCTGACGATGTCGGGGTGCGCCTGCCCGAGCCTCGCGTTGGCGCCGTGCAGGAAGTCGGCCAGGGCGGCGAAGCCCATCTCCAGGTTCATCTTCTTGCCGTAGTTGCAGTGGCAGTCCCCGGTGCCGACGTAGGACTGCGGGTTGGTGCCGAGGTCCTCGCTCGACATGTACGCCTTCCAGATCTCCGTGTCCGGGTGCAGCCCGTTGCTCTCCGCGTAGGCGCTGTCCGGGTGCTCCATGTGCATGAACATGGCCCAGAAGGCGCCGTTGACCTCCATGCGCACGTGCTCGGTGTAGCAGGTGGGGCCCGCGAGGAAGCACTCGGGCGAGCCCGGGTCGCACGGGAGCGACCGGATGTCGCGGAAGACCGGGTACGAGAGCGCCTCTCTGAGGTAATCCTTCGTGCCCCACATCGAGTTCAGGTTGATGTGCTGCCTGAGCGCATCGAACGCGAAGAACCGCCGGTCGCGGTTGAACTTGAAGTGCCAGTGCTTCTTCGGGTTGCCGATGCTCGTGTGCCCGCGGTTCCTGACGAGGACGCGGTCGTACACGATCCCGTCGCACACCAGGACCGCCGGGTAGTAGACGCGCGTCGCCTGGGCGAGCGCCTGGAGCGACGCGCTGCTGATGAACGCCTGGTAGACCGGGAGACTCGACGCCGGGACGCCGTCGCTCGCCATGTAGGCGTAGGTCGGCGTCGGCTCGAGCGCGGGCGGCGCCCAGCGTTCCAGTCCCGCGTCGTCGCGCGCGCGCAGGCGGTAGCGCACGATCGTGCGATTGGGCTGGGGCGGGATCGGGTCGGAGCCGTACACGCCGTCGCCCGCGAAGAGGCCGTCGCCGTGGGCGCCGTCATCGTACATGGGAAGCTCGGTTTCACCGCTTCCCGTGTCGAGGAAGAGCTTGACCTCGGCGACCGCCCCGTCGTCGGTCGCCATGCACGTGATCCTGACCGCATCGGTGCTCGCCGGGATGAACGGCTCGTGCACGGCGTACCAGTCGTGCGGCGCGCCCCGGTGGGCGCGCGCCCGGTCCTGCAGCACGAACACGGGCGGAAGGCCTCCGCCCTGATAGGAGTCGTTCCTGACGCCGGGGCTGCCGTTGCCGAGGAATATGCTGCTCTCGGTCCCGAGAAAATCGCAGCGCAGCAGCCGGCTGTAGGTCGCGACGGCGGATGCCGGCATCCGGCAGAAGCAGCGCAGGTCGTAGGTCTTCCCGGATTCGACCAGCCCGGCAAGGTCCGTGTAGACGCAGTCGCCGGCGGCGGCCGTCGACGTCGCGCGCACGCTGAGGGACGCGCTGCCGGCGTAGGCGGCCGAGGTCGACCGCGACGCGCGGTACACGCCCACGACGCTCCACCCCTCGACGCCGACCTCGAAGTCGCCGTTCGCGATCAGATTCTCCCCGCCGCCCGCCTCCCTGACCTCGACCGCATCGACGAGCACGCTGCCGCGCGCGGGAAAGAAGAACCGCAGGCGCGTCGCCGCGTCGGCCGCCGCCGCCCGCACCCTCAACTCGCGCCACGAGACCTCGCGCTCCGATGCGCCCCAGTTCTGGGGCGCATCGTTGTCCGCATCGGGCGCGATCCGCTCGAGCGACGAGCCCTCGCCGTCCGCGGCCGTCGGGAACGGCGGCCGGTCGCCGTACTCAAGGCTCTCGATCGTCGCATCCCCGGCATCGACGAGCCGGATGCGCTCGCCGCCGTTGCCCAGGTGCCCCTCCCAGTTCCCGAAGAGGGCGCCGTCGCCGGCGCTCAGGCCGAGCTTGGGGCCCAGGTAGGCCGTGTCGCCGCAGACGATGATGTAGCCGCCGCCGCGCAGCACGGCGCCCGCGGGGAATTCGTACTGGACGCCCGCGTTGAAACGCCAGCCGGCAATGTCGACATCTTCCGCGCCGCGGTTGAAGAGCTCGATGTACTCATCCTGGTAGTTGTGCTCGGGGGGCCGGTACATGATCTCGTTGATGCGCACATCCTGCGGGCCCCCCAGAAGGCCCGCGATCGCCAGCATGCCAAGACACCACATGCGCCGCGCTCCTTGTGCCGCCGCTCCGGCGGCGACCCCGTGCTTCCATCATAAACCGCCGGCGCGGCGAAACCAAGAAGGGACGCGCTCACATCCTCTCGCTCACCTCGATCCCGAGGAGCCGCAGGCCCGCCGCCAGCACCCGCCCCGTGATGTCGCACAGGCGCAGCCTGCCCGCGCGCACCGGCCCTTCCGCCTTGAGGACCGGGCACTCGCCGTAGAAGGCCGTGAAGCGCGCCGCCAGCTCGTAGAGGTAGTTGGCGACCATGCTGGGACGGCATTCGCGCGCCGCGTCCTCCACCACCTCGCCGAAGCGCAGGAGCCGGAGCCCCAGCCTGGCCTCGACGCGCGCGTCGATCCGGGGGTCGGCGCCGGCGTGCTCCGCATCCTCGACCCCGCCCTTCCTGAAGATCGATCTCACGCGGGCATAGGCGTACTGGAGGTACGGCGCCGTGTCGCCCTCGAGCGCCAGCATCCGATCCCAGTCGAACACGTAGTCGCTGGACATGTTCTGCTTGAGATCGAAGTACTTGAGCGCGCCCACGCCCACAATGCGCGCGATCGCGTCCTGCTCGCCGGGGGGCAGCTCGGGATTCTTCTCCGCGACGACCTTCCGCGCGCGGGCGACGGCCTCGGCGATCACGTCCTTGAGGAGCACGTTCCGGCCCTCGCGCGTCTTGAGCGGCGTGCCGTCGGCGCCCAGGATCGAGCCGAACGCGGCATGGTCGAGGCGGATGTCCGCCCCGGCGTACCCCGCCAGCCGCGCCGCCGCGAAGAGCTGCCGGAAATGCTCCTTCTGCCGCGCGTCGGTCACGTAGACGATGCGCCGCGCGCCCATCTCCTTCACGCGGTATCTGAGCGCCGCCAGATCGGTCGTCGCGTACAGGTAGCCGCCGTCGCGCTTCCGGATCATGAACGGCGCGCCGAAGCCCTCGAGGAACACGCACATCGCGCCGTCGCTCTCGCGCGCGATGCCCCGGGCGGCGAGATCGGCGACGATCTCGGGGAGAACGCGGTTGTAGAAGCTCTCGCCCATCTCCTCGAGGCGGATGTCCAGGAGCGCGTAGTTCTCCTCGAACTTGCGGCGCGAGACGTCGCAGATGACGCGCCACACGGCGAGCGACTCCGGATCGCCGGCCTGCAGCTTCACGACCTCGCGCCGCGCCGCCTCGGCGAACTCCGGATCCTCGTCGAAGCGCGCCTTCGCGGCGCGGTAGAACTCCTCGAGGTCGCCGATGGCGAGCGTCTTCCCTCCCCGCACCGCCTCGGGGTCGGTGCGGCGCAGATACTCGATCAGCATGCCGAACTGCGTGCCCCAGTCGCCGATGTGATTGATCCTGCGGACGTCGCGGCCCCGCGCCTCGAGCAGCCTGCTCACCGCGTCGCCGATGATCGTCGAGCGGATGTGGCCGATGTGCATCTCCTTGGCGACGTTCGGACAGGAGAAATCGACGACGACCGTCTCGCGCTCGGCCGCCTCGTCCAGGCCCAGCCGCGCGTCGCGCCCCATGGCGCCGAGCGCCGCGCTCAGGAAGCGATTGCTCACGGTGAGGTTGATGAAGCCGGGGCCGGCCGTCTCGACCCGGCTGCAGATGTCGCTCAGGTCGAGGCGCGCGAGCGTCTCCTGCGCCAGCTCGCGCGGATTGCGCTTGAGCTTCTTGGCGAGGCCCATGACGCCGTTGGCCTGGAAGTCGCCGAAGCGCTCGTCCTCGGTCGGCTTCACCGCCGCGACGGCATCGGGAACCCCCGCGACCGCCGCAAGCACGCCCGCAATCCGCCGTTCCAACGTCTCAACGAGTGGTCGCATGGTGTCGTGTCCGCATTCCGCGCCGCCCCCCGCCGCTCGGCGGCGGTAGGCCCAGGATAGCGGGAAAAACGCGGGGTGAAAAGACCCGACGGCCGTCGAGGCGCGCCTCGGAGCGAGGCCCGCATTACAGGGCGTCGTCGGTGGGGTCGATCCCGGCCAGGGGGAACGGCGGCGGGGGGGGCGGGCCGCTCAGGAACTGATGGTTGACGACGTACACGCCGTCGGATGCATCCACCGCCCCGTCGTCGTTCACGTCCGCCGCGTCGAGCGGCGTCGGCGCGCGGCCGCCGCGGAATAGATAGTAGAAGATGAAGATGCCGTCGGCGATGTCCACGCGGCCGTCCCCGTTGGAATTGCCGCGAACGAAGGGCACGCTGCACACGATGTTCACCCGGCCGGCTTCGAGCCAGCACGGCACGAAGCTCTCGCCATCGACCACCATGACCATCCTGACCAGGGGGTCTCCGAGCCCGCCCGTCGGCACCAGGCTCGTCACGATCGGTTCGGGACAGGCCGGCTCGCCCACGAGACGGTACCGGGCCGTGCAGTCCAGGAAGTTGTTGCGCGGCGCCAGCACGATCCCCGTCTGGAAATCGATGACGACGCCGTGCGTGAAGCCATCGGTCGCCCCGGGCGGATCCGCGGGCACGAACCGGAACTGGTTGAAATCGGGCTCGACGCCGCCCTTGACGTACATCGTGTCCGTGCCGTCGGCCGTCGCGTCGAGCAGCTCGAGCACGTTCGAATCGTGCGTGATGCCGAACGACCACCCCTGCACCCCGAACGCCGCCTCTCCCGTGTGATTGAAGTCCAGGTACACCCTGACCGACTGCTGCGTGCCGGGCGTGCCCGTCACGGACGTGACGCGCGGGTAGAAATCGGGGGCGCAGTTGACCCTGCGGATCTCGACGCCGTCCTGCCGCGCCGGCACGTGGCTGAGCCCGTCGACGACGACGAGCGGTTTTATCGGCGGGTCGCCCACATCGTCCGCGAACTCGAGCCGGGCGCTCGCGCCCACTTCGCCGCCCACCTCGACCGCCAGCGTGAGGAGCTCGAAGCCCGTCGTCGCGTTGACGAACGTCTGCTGCAGGAAGTCCAGCACGACCCCCTGCGTGACGGCCGTGCAGTCTGGACACGGCACGCCGCAATCCGTGTCGGCCGGCAGCAGCGTGCAGCTCACGAACCCCGGCGGGCCGCCGCCCGGCCCGGATGTCATGACGTCGGCGCCTATGCTCGCGTTCACGATGCGCACCATCGCGCCCGGAATCGCGCCGTCGATGGCCTTGATCCCGAACGACCAGCCCTGCACGTTGTCGACGGTGCTGCCCAGGAAGATCTCGAGGGCGGCGGCGCCGCCCGGGCTGTCCAGCACGGGAGGTTCGATCCAGAAACCGAAGCGCGCGTCAGGATCGCCTTCCGCGCCGTGGAGCGCCGCTGCGCCCGCGAACAGTGCCAGCAACGCCGCCAACCGCATCGACTCCTCCTTTCAGAGGCGTAAGGCACGCCTTCGACCGCCGCATGCGGCGGCTCATTCCTCGTTCATGCCATCAGACGCCCGCGGCCCCGGGGCGGCATCCCGCGCGCCATGCATGCAGAGATCGGGTCTACACACAGGGAACACACCCAATGCCGAGGCCGTGAAATCAAGTGTACGCGATCGGGCATCGAGCGTCAATGAACGCGGATGCACGCGACGCCGGACGATGTCGCAACTCCAGTTCGTACAGGTATATGCACGGGGCGGCGGCCGCGAGGGTCAGTCGCATTCCTCGATGCCGCTCGGGCCGAACACGAGCCGCCGCACGGGCGCGGGCGGCTGCCCCGCCTCGCGGCGGAAGAAGACCCGGCCGCCGGCGTCAACGGCGTATCGTCCCTCGGCGACGAGAAAGACGACCTGCGGAAAGACGACCCAGTCCCCGCCCTCCTTGAGCCGCGCCTGGTTGCAGCGGGCGACTTCCTCGAGCACATCCCCGAAACCCCGCGGCGGCCTCTCCGCCGGCCGCCGCGCCGCGGCCGCCGCCAGCTCTTCGGATGTGCGGCCGCACCGGTCGATCGGCACCGGCGTGGAGATTCCCAGGAGCGGACCGCAGTCCATGTCGCCGGCGCCCGCGCCGACGTACGGCGTCGCGACGATCACGCTGGAGCGCAGCTCGCCGAGCCCCGCCAGGATCGCCCGCTCGATGGGCACGGTGTGCAGCCCGACAAGCCAGCGCCTGCCGTCGCGCAGATGCGTGAGGTCGCCCGGATGGACGTTCAAGCACGGGAAATCGGCCGCAATGTTGCACAGGAGCTCGAAGCCCGCGAACACGGCGAAATCGATCGCATGCGGCGCGAGCCGCAGGCGCAGCGCATCGGTCCACTCTTCGCGCGCGCGCATGCCCTCGGGGGTCGCCACGCTCACGCGCGCGAGCCCGCGCTCGCGGTGGAACGCGCGCACATCGTGGCCGAGCACGGGGACGCCGAACTCCCCGCCGATGCGCGCGGCCCCGCACGCGGGGTCATCCGGCCTGTCGGTGACGATCACGACCGGCTCGATCGGCGAACGCGCGCCGAGCGCGCGGTGGCGCGCCAGGATCTCGCGCGCATTGCTGCCGCCGCCGCTCAGGAAGACCGCGACGCGCGCCTTCCGTCCCCGGTGTGCGCCCAAGCTCTGCATCGGACACATACAGGGATTGTGCCAAGGGCG
>JBFZCA010000287.1:0-4585 GCA_041308205.1 Planctomycetota bacterium
GCGCGACACGTTCGTCGTCATCGTCACCCGCGGCCACGCGCAGGACGCGGCCGCGCTCGCGGCCTGCATTCGCTCCCCCGCCGTGTACATCGGCATGATCGGCAGCCGCCGCAAGACGGCGATGCTCAGGGAGGACTTCATCGCGTCCGGCCGCGCGACGGCCGAGGAATTCGATCGCGTGTTCGCGCCCATCGGCCTTGCGATCGGCGCCGTCACGGTGCCGGAGATCGCGACCAGCATCGCGGCGCAGCTCGTCGCCGCGCGAAGGAAAGGCGCCGCCGCCGCGCGCGCCGGGAGCATGGCGGAACGCCCGCCCGGGGGGCCCGCCGCATGAATTGCGCGATCGTGCTCGCGGCCGGCATGTCCGCCCGCATGGGCGCGCACAAGGTGCTGCTCCCCTTCGGCGGGACGACGGTGATCGCGCACATCGCCGACGCGCTCGGCCGGAGCGCGATCGACAGGACCTTCGTCGTCGTCGGCCACGAGGGCCCGCGCGTCGCCGCGGCGCTCGCGGGCCGCCCCGTCACGATCGTCGCGAACCCCGACTACGCGGCGGGGATGCTCTCCTCGGTCCGCTGCGGCCTGCGCGCCTTGCCCGAGGAGTGCGATGCGGCGCTCGTCGCGCTCGGCGACCAGCCGCGGATCGCGGCGGCGCTGGTCGACGCGATGCTGCGCGCCTACCGGACGTCGGGCAAGGCGATCGTCGTCCCTGTCTTCAAGGGCGCCCGCGGCCATCCGCTCCTCTTCTCGACGCGCTACCGCGACGAGATCCTCTCCGGCTACGCGGACGTCGGCCTCAGGGGCCTTCTCGCGGCCCACGCGGGCGATGTCCTCGAGCTTCCGGTCGAGGATCCATCGATCCTCGCGGACATGGACACGCCGGAAGACTACGAGCGCGAGACGGGATCGCGCGGCGAGTAGAGAATCTCCAAGCAGCAAGGCGCCGCGCTCAGGGGTCCAGCGTCGCGGCAGCCGGCCGGCGGCTACCCTTCAACCGCCCGCCGGCGTCGCCCGCGGGGAATGCCGCTGAGTTTCATGACCAGGCGAAGCGCATCATTCACCGCATCGGGATTCGGAAAGGCCCTGGCGACATCGGGAGCCAGCAGCACGACGCTGGTGCCGGCGGCAAACCGATCGGCATATTTCCCGCGAACCCCATGCGCAAAGAGCTGCCGCAGGTCATACTCCGAACGCAGCTCGTCTTTGCGCCTAACGGCCGGTTTCTTCTTCATACACAAGCCTCTCTGTACGCGTCAACCGGCGAGCGTTTATCAGCCTCACGATTTCGCCGCGGTCCAAGTGAGCCACAATGAGCAAACGTCCTCGGCTCGAAACTCCGACCGTCACGAACCTGTCTTCCGCGGACGAATGATCGGGATCAAAGGCGGTGACGCCGAGACGGTCTGCAAACACCGTCAAGGCTTCCTCGAACGAGACCCCGTGCTTCCGGCGATTCGCCACAGCCTTCCTGAGACCCCATTCAAATCGCACGAGCTACCTCGCGCTGTCACGGCCGTATACCTTTGTCTTTCCGGCGCAGCCTGCGCCCAGGCTCCTCCGTCTCCGGGCCTGTTCCAGCGTCCCCGCGGCACACACGGATCCGAGGAGCGCGTGCGCGGAAAACGCCATTCGGGTTCTGTTCTCCATGATCGTACTCCCCGACATCGCGCCGGTCAATCCAGAGGCGGGAGAGCGCCGTAAACGAGGTTCCTCCCTTGCGAGGCCACCGCTGGCTCCGCAGCGTCTCGCGCCCGCCGCGTCATTGAGTCCGGCCGGCGCCTCCCCGCTACTGTATCTCCGGCATCGGCACCGGCTCGCCGCGCGCCTGCCGCGCCTGGGCGGCCGGGTCGGTGACACCGTAGCACACGGCGTTGAGGTCGATCCACGCGGCGAGGCGGGCCAGATCATCGGGCCCTAAGCGCACATCGTGGTGGCCGGCGCCGAGGAGCTTGAGGAGCCGGCTCCCGCGCGCGCCGTACATGCCGCCCGGCTCGGTGCGCTGGATCTGGTTGCGCGCGCCGAACCGCGGGACGAGCGCTTCCGCGGCGTTCTTCGGGTTCGTGCCGCCGCCCCAGAAGTCGCGGTCGTTGCAGAGCGCGAGGTACGAGCGCGTGAACCCCTCGGCGGGCGTTGCGACGAGGCTGATGCCGCCGTCCGGCTTCTCGCCTCCGTGGCAGCGGACGCAGTGCCGGTCGAGGACGGGCTGCACCGCCTCGACGAACGAGAAGGGCCGCCCGCCGAGCGGCCCGGGGACCAGTTCGGACGGCGGCCGGCGAAGCGCGAGCGGCGGCGCCCCTCCGCCCTCGGCCGCGGCGCCGTGCGGCTCGTGGCATCCCACGCACGAGACTCGCTCGCCGCGCTGCACGTAGGTCACGGAGCGCATCGTCTGATACGCGACGCCGCCGGCATCGAGCGCCTGGAGGAGCAGCGGCCGCTCGGCCGGGACGAGAAAGCGCGCCGATCCGTCGGGCTCGACCGGCACGGTGCCGAGGATCGCCCTGCCGTTCTCCTCGCCGGCGAGGCCGACGGGCGGCGTCCCGGCGACCGGCGTGTCCTTGGGAAAGATCTGAACGACGCGCAGCTCCTTGATGCTGCCGCGCGGCACATCGCCGAGCCCCCGGTAGACATCGAAGAGGACGAATTCCCCGGCAGGCGGCGCCTCGGGCGGAAGAACGCTCGGGACTATGGGCGGCCGCAACCGCGCGGCGAGCGGGCAGGGGTTCGTGCTGCCGATCGCCGGATCGCGATAGAGAAGCTCCCTGTTGCCGAACGCATCGAGAAGGTAGATGCCGAGCGCGTTCGCCGCGTTCGCGCCCGGCTCGAAGACGAGCGGCCGCGGGCTGTAGCCGGCAAGGAAGTAGCGATCGGCGAGCGGCCAGGGCGCCTCGTAGTACGCGGGGATCTGCATGCTCTCGGCCTCGGGGAAGGGAATCTCGGGCGTGATGCGCCGCACGGCCCCCGGCCCGTCCCGCGCCGCCGCCGGGTCGATGACGATGATCGAACCCGCGGCGATCGAGTGGTGCGCCGCCGCGATCGCGACCACGGAATGCCCGCCCGGAATCGGCTGGATCTGAAACGTGCAGTGCGGGGCCGCGGTGGCGTTGCCCCACAGGGCCCGCGGGTTCGTGCCGTCCGGGAGCGTCGTCCAGAGGTTCTGGTGCGTCACGGCGTCGCGGTCGATGTAGTCCCAGCGGCTGTAGAGAATGGACCCGTCGCCGGCGACGGCCGGGAACCACTCGTTCGTGTCGTGGAAGGACAGCGCCCGCAGGCGCGTGCCGTCGCGCGCGACGCGGTGGAGCGTGTAGACGTGCCAGCGCGGGCTGAACTGCGGTCCGAAGCAGCGCGCATACCCGCGCCGGCGCGTCGAGCAGAAGACGATGTCGCCGCCGGGAAGGTAGGCCGGCATGAGGTCGTCGTAGGGGCCGCTCGTCACCTGCCGGAGATTGGTCCCGTCGACGGCGACTTCCCAGATGTGGTAGAAGCCGTCGTCGGCGTCGTTGCGCAGCGCCGCGGGGTCGCGCGGGCGGCCCGCATTCTCGACGAACGAGAAGACGACGCGCCGGGCGTCCCACGAAAGCCGCGGCTCGAGAACGCTCCCGCCAGAGAGCGCGCCCCCGAGAATGTCGCGGCAGGCAAGCGACCGGCCCGGCCGTTCGAGAACGAAGAGCCCGCCGCCCGGCCGCGCCCGCCAGCCGAAGCACTGCATCACGAGGTGGCTGTAGGACGTCGGCACGCGCTTGCAGAAGAGGAGCGGCGAGCAGCCGAGGAGCGGATTGGAGAGCGCGATCCTCCGGCCGAGGCTCCTCAGCCGGATGTAGAGCGATCTGTGCTCGCCGGCGCTCGGGTCCGGCGCGCCCGCCCGCGCCGCGAGGCGCGCGAGCTCGCCGGCCTCGGCGGCGAGGAACCCATCGCCGCGGCCTGCCCGCAGGTCGGCGAGAAGCCGCTGCGTCCTCTCGATGCGCCGTTCGATCGCGGCGGCGTAGGACGCGGTCGTCTCCTCGATGCGGTCCTCCTCCCGCCACTCGCTCTGGATCATCGCCCAGTACTCGAGCTCGCAGGCGGCGGCGGCAAGGCCGGCTGCGGCAAGGGCGGGCCCCGCCGCGAGGAGCCGTTCGCGCAAGCCGCGCGCCTCGCCCGCCGTCTCGATCACGCGAACGGCGGCCGCCGCTCCGTTCGGCCAGTCCCCGGCATAGGAGCCGACGATCACGGGCGGGAGCTGCATGTTCGCGCCGGGCTCGAGCCTGAGCGGCGCGGCGCCGTCGCCCGCATGCACGCGCACCCGCAGGCGGCCCGAGGCCTCGATCTCCGCGGCGAAGCGCCACGGCGACGCCTCGGGCAGCGCGAGCAGAAGCCCGCCTTCGTCGCCGCCGTCCGAGAGGAGGACGAGCGGAAACGCCCCGCCGCCGTCGCACGCGATGGGCCGATCCGGGCGCGGCCGCTCCTCGCGCATCACGAGGTCCGCATCGAACGAGCGGACGAAGGGCAGCCCCGTCCCGTCCGGCTCGGCGGTCTCGAGCTCGTAGCGCCACCGGCTCCCCGCCTGCGCCGCGGCGGCGAAGCCCTCGGAGGCGAGGAACCGCTCGCC
>JBFZCA010000288.1:0-4256 GCA_041308205.1 Planctomycetota bacterium
CTCTGGCGCGCAAGGCCTGGTCGAGCGGGACCTGGGATTCGACGGCTTCCAGCGCCGCGCGGAGCGGCTCGTAGGGGTTGGCTGCAGGGAGGGCGCAATCGCCGCGGACGACCCTGATGCCCTTGAGCGCGGCGTAGCGCGCAAGCTCGGTGAGCAGCCGTCCCTTGTCGGTGCCGGATTCGCCCTGAAGGAAGAGGAGGCGGTACAATGCCTCGCCGTTGCCCAGGTTGTCGATCTCGCCGGTGAGCGCGCGCAGAGAGGTCTGCCTGCCGACCAGTTCGGCTTCCTCGCCCCGGCGCTGGCGCGGTTCCTCGCGGGCGGCGCGGGCGCTCGCGCGGTCGTCGCGCGGGGCGCCGAGAATCGCGTCGATGCGCTCGGCGACCTCCCGCGCCGACGCGGGGCGCTTGACCGGGTTCTTCTGGAGCAGATCGTCGACGAGCGCGCAGAACGTGTGCGGAAGCTGCGGGGCGAGCTTCTCGAGCGACGGCGGCGGATGCCACAGGATGCGCTTCATGAGCCCGCGATCGGTGGGCGCCGAGAAGGGATGCTTGCCCGACGCGACGAGGTAGAGCGTCGCGCCCAGGGAGTACAGGTCGGCCTTCTCGCTTATGAGCGAGTCCCTGAGGACCTCGGGGCTCACCAGGGGAAGGGTGCCGCGCACCTTGACGCCGAGCGGCGTGCTCACGGTCTGCAGGAGATCGAAGTCGATGAGCTTGGCCGAGTAGCTGCAGCCGTCGGGCGCGGGGACGAGGAGGATGTTTTCCGGCTTGATGTCGAGGTGCACGAGGCTCCGGCGGTGGACGTAGTCCAGGGCCTCGCAGACCTGGCGCGCCGTCGTTATGAAGCTGCGGTACGTCGCCGCATTGAGCAGCGACTCGGGCGGAAAGGCCGTCTGGAAGTTGGGGCCGACGATGTACTCCGTGGCCAGGTAGAGGTGTTTTCCGCGGCCGGCGCCGAACAGGAACTGGCTGCTCGCCTCGATGGTGCCCGAGTCGAGCGTTCTGGCGATGTGGGGGTGCGAGAGCGCCTGGATGACCTGAAGGTGTTTCTGGTACGACTTGAGCGCGTTCTCATCGGGCGCCAGGAAGACCTTGAGCGCCACGAGGATATCCTGGGGAATGTCGCGGACCAGGAACAGCGCCGTTTCCTCGGTCTGCCGTATCTGCCGCACCAGGCGGTAGCGTTCATCGAGAACGAGCGGGGCGACCATATGGCTCCTTCGTGCGCCGGTTCTCCCGGCGCGCTTGACGCGCCGGGAATATCCGGGGCAGCTTCCCAAGCCCCACGTTGCGATGAATCAATCACAGTGCGTGACGTTTGCGTCACGCGGCGTCTTGTGCGTATGTGATCATTGTGGCATATGTGACCGCTTTGTCACAGCCATGGTACCACGATCGCAAGGGGCTGTAAAGACCATCCGGGCGGAACATCAAGGCAGGCAGGCGTCCCTGTGGAGCAGGCCGAGGGTCAGGGAACACGCCGAGGGCGGCGCGGGGAGTCTTTCCCTACGCCGTACCCATGAGGTCGTACTTCTGGAGCTTGTGGTAGAGGCTCGTCTTGGGGATGCCGAGCATCTGCGCGATCCGGCTGCGGTTGCCGACGAAACGGGCCAGCGCGCGCCTGAGAAACTCGCGCTCGAAGCTCTCGACCGCCTGCTTGAGCGGCAGCAGTTCGAGGTCGCTCATGGAGAAGCTCCGGGCGGCCTGGGCGCGGTTGCGGATCTTCTCCGAGAGATCGCGCACCTCGATCATCTCGCCCGAGAGGGCGTAGGCGCGCTGGATCTCGTTCTGGAGCTCGCGGACGTTGCCCGGCCAGCGGTACGTGCCCAGAAGATCGAGCGCCTCGGGCGCGACGTGCTTGGGAGTGCCGTGCTTGCGCTCGAGGTCGTCGAGAAAGTGCCGCACGAGGAGCGGCACGTCCTCGATGCGTTCCCTGAGCGGCGGCAGGTCGATCGTGATCACGTTCAGGCGGTAGTACAGATCCTCCCTGAAGAGGCCCTCCTGGACTTCGAGCGCGAGATCGCGGTTCGTCGCCGAGATAATGCGCACGTCGACCGGGACGAGATCCTTGCCGCCCACGGGCCTGATGACGTTCTCCTGGAGCACGCGCAGGAGCTTCTTCTGCATGTTGAGGCTCATCTCGCCGACCTCGTCGAGGAGCAGCGTGCCGCCGTCGGCCATCTCGAAGAGCCCCTTGCGGTCGGTGTTCGCGCCCGTGAACGCGCCCTTCTTGTAGCCGAAGAGCTCGCTCTCGAGCAGCGTCTCGGTCAGCGCGGCGCAGTTCTCGGGGATGAACGCCGTGCCGGCGCGCGGGCTGCTCTCGTGGATCGCCAGGGCGATGAGCTCCTTGCCCGTGCCGCTCTCGCCCATGATCAGCACCGGCGCCGCGGTGTGCGCGATCTTGTCCAGCACGGCGAAGATCGCGTACATGCGTGGGGAGCAGGTGACGATGCGGGAATAGTCGCCCTTGAACGGCTGGGCGTGCGGCGCAGCGGACCGTGCGGCGTGGGCCGCCGCGGGAGGAACGGCGGCGCCGGGCGTTCTGATCTGCGTGACGAGCGCCTCGGCCTTCCGGCGCTCGTCGCGCTCCTGGGCGAGCCCGCGGCGCAGGCGCATGATCCATAGGCAGAGCCGGAGAACCTCGATATCGATCGCGCATGAGAGGTCGACATCGCCGCCCTGCGCGAGCTCGCAGAAGCGGTTCTCGAGGTACAGCCACAGGCCGTTGTCGCCCTCGCCCGCCAGGTGGGCGAGCATGGCGCCTCGCTTGTCGAGCGCCTGAAATTCCCGCGCGACCGGGGCGGGAAGCCCGGCCGCGCCGGTGCACAGCTCCGCGCCGGAGAACGGAAGCGCTGCCGCAAGCAGCGCGGCGGGAATCCGCCGCGCCGCCTCGACGACCGCATCGCCTTCGATCGTGGCCGACCAGGGAACGCGCAGGTCCGTGCCGTGTGCCTGGATGAGAAGCGCCCGCTCCGCGTTTCTGGTCTGGGCGATCGATGCGAGCAGGGAGGGAATGAGCGTCTCGGGGTCCTCCTCGTTCCTGAGGCGGCGCAGCAGCGCGGGCACCTGGCCCGACAGCCGTGTCCTTGCGATGGCAACGCTCACGTGTGCTCCCCGGAGGGCCCCCTTGCGCCGCGCGAACGCGGCGCCGGCGCCCGGCGCCGGCTATTCCACTTTCGCCCGAAAAGTATACCATCGAGCCGCTGCGTTCATTCGGCGAGCCCCGCCCTTCCGGATGCGCTCGGGCGCGGGGCTCGTCAGGGCTGTGCGCCGCCGGGCCGCGATAACGCGCGGGATGGTCGCGCCGCGCGCCGTCCCGGGGTCCGGTAACCCTTTCCCGCCCGCGATGGCAGGAGCGATGCAATGGGGCTGACGATCGAGGAAATCGGCGTGCTCGCGGCCGAGGCCGAGCGCCTGCTTGCGGGCCGGCGGGTCGGCAAGGTGTACTGCGTGGAGCCGCACCGGGTGTTCCTCTCCTTCCGCGCCGCGGGGCGAGATGTGTTCCTGTTCCTGTCGACCGAGCCCCAGGTCGCGCGCTTCCACCTGCTCTGGGAGCGGCCCGTCTTTCCCGAACGTCCATCGCCTTTCTGCATGCAGCTCAGGGGCGCGCTCTCGGGAAAGACGTTCGCGCACGCGCACACGGTGGAGCGCAACCGCGCGGTGCGGTTCTCGTTCGAGGATTCCGAGACGGCGCTCGTCGGCGAGTTCTTCGGCCGGCGCGGAAACGTCGTCCTGCTCGCGCGCGGCCGGGTCGTCGGGAGTCTCTGGCCGCCTGGGCGCGGACTTGCGCGGGGGGAGGCCTACTCCCTGCCTCCCGCGCCGCCCGCCGCGGTCTCGCGCCAGCATCCGCGCTATCTTGCGAATGCCGGCGACGGAGAGTTTCCCTTCAGCACGGCGTTCGCGCGGCTCATGGCCGCGCGCGAGCAGGAGGTCGCGTTCGAGGCCGCGCGGGAGGGGCTGCTCGCGCACGTGAGGGCCGAGCGCAAGCGCGCGGAGCGGTTGTGCGCGAATCTGGCCGATGACCTGCGCGAGGTCGCGAGGGCCGATGACTACCGGCGCATGGGGGAGGCGCTCAAGTGCCGCTTGAAGGACGCACCGCGCGGGTTGCGCACGCTCACGGCGCCGGATCCGGACGGCGCGGGCGGGACGCTCGTGATCGTGCTCGACCCGGCGCGCTCGGCGCGCGAGAACCTCGCGCACCTCTTCAAGAAGTACCGGAAGCTCAGCGATGCGCGCGAGCGTGTGGCCGCGCGGCAT
>JBFZCA010000289.1:0-6136 GCA_041308205.1 Planctomycetota bacterium
GGCGGCCGCCTCCGGGCTTCCCGCGGGCCTCGCGGCCCGCCCCCGCGACAACCGGGGGGGCCCCCCCCCGGCCGCGGCGCGGGCATTCCGGCGCCTCGGGGAAGCTCTGGCCTTCGGTCTCAACTGGGCGATCGGGCTGCTCGACCCCGATGTCGTCGTCATCGGCGGCGGCCTGGCGGGCGCGTGGGACCTCGCGGCGCCGCACATGCTCGCGCGCGCGCGCTCGACGCATGCTTCAGGCAGGGTGCGCGGCTTCAAGCGCATTCTCGATCTCGGCGACGAGGCGCAGCGAGAGGAGTTCCTCCGCGAGGAGCCATCGGTCATGGAGGGCAAGAGGACGGGCATCGCGCGAAGCCGCCTGGGCACCGCCGAGGCGATCATGCGGGGGGCGTACGACGTCGCGCTGCGCGCGATGGGCATCGAGAGAACCGAATAAAGGACTCGCGGCCGCGCGCTACACGAAGGTCTCGTCGAAGGTCTCTTCCGGGAACGGGCACGCCGCGGACCGTTCGGCCGGCGGGGACGCACGCCCGAGCCGGCCCTGCGCCGCCGCCTCCTCGGCCCGGCGCAGGAGATCCTCTCCTGCCTCGTCGTCCTCGAGGAATGCGCCCGATCCCAGGGCGCGGGCGGCGGGCGACAGGCGCCCCACATGACCGTGCCGCCGCACGGATTTAGTCGGGAGGGTGCCGTAGATGAAAACGGCAAGCGGAATCAACGAATACGGGACTTCACCCACACACACGCATGCAACGCTCACAAGGCCCATCAGGGCATGCCCGAGCAGTCTTGGACGCATCGCCACCGCCTACGAACACCCTCCCCGACCAACCACCACAGTCACGACCTCTTTCGTCCCGTACCCTGACACGCCGGAAGGTGCGACCGGCGCGAGCGGGCGTTACCCGGGGCTTGTGGCATGCCGAGGTCTCCCCTCCTCGGCCGCAAAAGAATACGATACTTTCCCGGAACGTGCAACTTTTTCGGAACATGACTCCTGCAAAAGAGTTGGGGGATTTAATCTTCGAGTTCGCGCGTACATATTCGGTGAACCCGTGGCCCTGCAGGCGCCGGCTGTGGCCGGCGTTTCCCCCCTTCTCCTGAAGGGGGGACGGAAGGGGGGTTGTCTCAGACAGCAGGGACGCCGAGCGATTGCCGCCGTGGAGACCTTCAGTCCCCACCTCCATAGCGTCGGCAGGGCCGCAATTGCGCAACGGACGCGTTCATTGCACGTTTCGACGCATGGGTTCACCGAATATGTACGTTCGCGCAGGCGACACGGATGGGAAGAAGCGGTTCTTCGCGTCTCGGCGTCCTTGCGGCCGACTGGGAGAAGAGGATTCCCGCCGCCTTCGCCAAGGCTACGGCGGCTACGGCGGCTACGGCGCCAGATCGCACCTGAACACGCCGGCCGGCACCGTGACCCGCAGCGCGTCCGGAAGGGTCTCCGCAGCGGCGCCGTCGACCTTCTCGCCGGTGAGCGCGAACGCGCGCGCGGACTTCACCCCCCGCATGTCGGGAAAGCCTGCGAAGGGAAACACCGCCGTGAAGGCGTCGTTGTCGGGAAGCGGCGTCAGCGCCCAGGCGCGCGCCTCCCGCGCGAGGCGGAATGCGCCCGTGCTGCGCAGCCATCCGAAGTCGATCTCCGCGCCCGCGGCCGGGCCGCGCGGCTCGAGCTTCACGGGGCTCACGGCGACGACCTCGAGCGTGTCCGCGAACCTGAGCGTGATCGTGCCGAGCAGCACGCGATCCTCGCCCAGGTCGAGGCCTTCGATCGGAATCCTCCGCCCGGTCGACTGCGCGCAGAGGCCGGCCGCCACGCGAAACGTGATCTCGCCCCGCGGCGGCAGCGCCTCGCGCGGCACCTTCGCCGTCCCGCGCGAGACGGCTTCCGCAACGCCGCCCAGCTCGGGCGGCGCGGCATGGTCGCCCTGAAAGACGATCGCGTCCTCGGCCTCGGGCAGGAAGTGTACGAACGCGATGAGACTCCTCGCGTCGAGGCGCGATGTCCCCTCCCACGCGATGGCGAGCGCCAGGGTTTCATCGTCGCGCGCCATCGCCTCGCGCAACGCCGGGCGAAGCGCCTTGCGGCCGCGGTCGGTCTGGTTGCGCGGGTTCACGTACCATGCATCCGGCGCGATCGACCACTCGACCGCGGCCGCCCCGCGCCGCGCCACCGCGGCCTGGTGCCTCTCCGCCGCGGCGATGAAGCCGTACGGCGGCAGCACGACGCCATCGACCGTCTGATCGCGCACCGAGCGGTTGACGCACACGACCGCCCCGTTCCGATAGGTCACCCGCTGGACATGGATGTCGCCCCCCACGAACTCCGCCTTCTCGACCGGGCACAGGCCGATCAGATTCGCGAAGTCGTGCCAGAGGTAGTACTTGCGGACGACCCCGCGGCCGAAGGGTGAATCGACCAGCGACGGGTGGCCGTCGAGCGCCTCGACCGACAGGTAGTCGTCGCTCTGCGGGCCGTGCTCGCCGAGCGGCAGCCCGCCCGCAAACCGGCTGCCGTACCCCGCGCCGTGGAGCACGAACTTGTCGCGCCACACGAGATCGAGCCAGGGGATGCGCTCGGCATCGGCGCACGCGATGTGCCACGTCATCTCGGCGCGCCGCTCCGGATCGACGCGCAGGTGGTTGCACGTCGCGCCTTCCAGCGCCCCGATGAGCGCATCGTGCCCGCTCTCGCTCACCTGCGGCGCTCCCCGGAGATGCTCCCTGGTCCAGTTGAAGGCTTCGGCCCAGCGCGCGATCGTCTCGCGGCGCCGGTGCCGCACGCCGGCGCCGTCGTGGAAGCTGAAGGGGCCGATCGACGCGAACACGTCCATGAAGTACGCCGTCGGGGCGACGTCTTCGCGGATCAGCTCCAGGTTGTCCTGGAGAAACGGCAGGAAGCCGTCGGGCCTGAAGCGATAGGACTGCGCGTCGCGGCCGCGGTTGTACCACGCGCGCACGGGCCTCCCGATGTCGCTCCGGCACACGAGGTCGTAGGTGAAGCGGTCGAAGTCCGGGTAGATGTCGATGTAGTTGTCGTGGGGCGCGAAGAGGATGCCGTGCAGCCTGCAGGTCTCGGCGAGCTCCTGAAACTCATCCGGCGAGCCGTAGGCGGGATTGGGCGGGAAAACCTCGGGCAGCCGGTAGTCGTAGCCCCAGCGCTGCCAGTCGTGCCACACCACCATGCCGTGCGTCAGGCCGTACGCGGCCGCCCGCTTCAGGAACGACGCGCCCTGCCGGTAGCGGCCGCCCCAGATGTCGAACACGAACCGGCCCTTGAGCGCCGCGACGCCGGGCGCGGCCGGCTGCACCGAGGCGACCGCGTTGCGGTACCGCAGCGCGGCATCGAACGCGCCCGCGGTGCTCGCCACGAACGTGAAGACCGGATCCTCGCCCGCCGCCAGGCGGTAGATCCTGCGCGCGGGCGCGACCTCGAGGCGCTCGGGCAACGTGTCCGTCGCCTGGACCACGGCGATCCCCGGGAAGTCGAAGCCGGCGAAGCGCGCCGCGAGCTGGTGGCCGTCGGCGTGCAGGAGGAACGCTTCGGGCCGCACGATGACGTTGCCGGCGCCCGCGTATACGCGCTCGGCCTCGGCATCGAACGGCCCCGGGCCGACGTCGAGCAGCTCGCAGCCCTCGGCGCGGAAGCCCACCGTGAAGCCGTCATCGATCGGCGCGATGACGCACTCGACCGCTCCGCCCGGAGCGAGCGCGTGCCTGGCGATGAGCTTCTCGCCGTCGCGCCGCCAGGCCGCATCGCGCGTGAACCACGCGGGCGCGATCGCGCGGCCGTCGGGAAGGAGCGCACGGCCCTCGAAACCCGTGAAGCCGAACGCCGCCCCCGCGCCCCGCATCTCGAAGCGGCTGTCCCAGACGCCGCGCCGTCCCTGCCGCACCGTCACGGTCCAGTCCTCGGCGCTGTGCACGGCGAAGGTTTCCTCGCCCGCATACGCCGCACCGGGCCCCGGCGCGCCCGCGGGCTCGAGCCGCGGATCCTCGAAGTACGCCAGGTCGCAGGTCGTGTCGCGCGCCGGACCCGGGTCGCCGATCAGCCTGAGCACGACCGAGCGGCCCGCGTAGGCGGACAGATCGACGCGCGCGTCCTCCCATTGCCGCGCGTGCCGCGAGAACAGCTCCTCGGGCTCGGGCGCGAGCACCGCGACCTTGAAGGTGACGCCGTCGCTCGGCGGCTCATCCGGCGCGTGCTCGCGAATGCCGATCCCGAAGCGCGCGCGGAGCGGCTGCCGCGGAAGGACGAGCGGGAAGTCGATCGTCATGCGGCCCGGCCCGCCCCGCCAGGGCGCGTGGAAGCTCAGGGCGGTCGAGGAACGACCGGCGCGCGTGACCGCGGTCCCATCGCCGACCACGGCCCCGGTGGCATCATCGGTGCCGGTCCAGCCCTGCGGCAGCCGGCGCACCGCGCCGTCGCGGAAGGTCTCGAGGCTCACGTCGGCGATCCCGAGCCCGAGCAGCGAGCCTCCCGTGTCGGGGACCTCGACCGCGAGGCGCGGGCGCGGCGGCGGCGGCGCGGCGGCGGGCCAGGGAACATCCGCCTTGAAGACCAGCATCGGCGCGACCGACACCGAGCGGCCGCCGATGCGGAACTGGCCCTTGGCGTAGAGCGTGTACAGCTCGGGGAACACCGTGCCCGCGGCCTCGACGCGGCAGGTCACCTGGACCCGGCCGCGGGCCGGCACCGCGGTCTGGAACTCGCGCCGGGGAAGAATCCTCCAGGGCGGCGTGGCGCGGAACGTCGCCACGCCCGCCGCTTCCTCGTCGGCCTTGTTCTCGATCACGAGCCTGACCTCGCCCGTCCGCCCGATCGCATCCGCGCTCAGCGTCGCGGTGATCGGGCCGGACGCGTCGGCCGGCGGGTTGAACGCGCACAGTGCCAGCAGGAAGCACGCAGACGCCGTCATGGAAACCTCCTTCGCCGTCGAGCGACGGCGCCAAGCGTACGAAAAAACCCGCACGGAGGCAAGGACGGCGCGCGGGGCTCGAGTCTCACGGCAGCGATCCCGGTGCACGCGGCCGTGCTCGCGCCGCGGGACGCCGCCCCGGCCTCACTCCCACACGCCGGGAATGGGCGCGCCGCAGCCCGCGCACTTTCCGCCGGCGAGCGCGGGCGCGCCCGCGCGGTAGCCGTAGCGCGGGATGACGACCTTGCCGCACTTCGGACAGGAGGTGCTCTCGGACGCGTGGCCGGAGACGTTGCCCAGGTACACGTAGCGCAGGCCGGCGTTCTTCGCGATCGCGTGCGCGCGCTCGAGCGACTGCAGCGGCGTGGGCGGGATGTTCTTGAGCTTGTACATGGGGTGGTAGCGCGAGAAGTGGAGCGGCACGTCGGGGCCGAGCTCGCCCGCGATCCAGGCGCACATCTCGGTCAGCTCGGCGGCGCCGTCGTTGAGGCTCGGGATGAGCAGGACGACGATCTCGAACCACATCTTGCGCTTCGCCAGGTACTTGAGCGCCGCCAGCACCGGCGCGAGCTCGCCCTTGGCGTACTCCTTGTAGAACTTCTCCGTGAAGCCCTTCAGATCGATCTTCACGGCGGCGAGCACATCGCAGAGCTCCGCGAGCGCGGGCTCGAGAATGTAGCCGTTGGAGATCATCACGCTCCTGAGCTTCCTGGCGTTGCCGGCGACGGCGCAGTCGTACATGTACTCGAAGAAGACGACCGGCTCGCTGTAGGTGTAGGCGATGGTCGGCGCTCCGCGCGCCGCCGCGAGGTCCGCCATCTGCGCGGGCGCGATGAACCGCGCCTCGATCTGCTCGGGCCGGAATTGCGAGATCTCCCAGTTCTGGCAGAACTTGCATTCCATGTTGCAGCCGGCGGTCGCGGTCGAGAGCGCGGTCGTGCCCGGCAGGAAATGGAAGAGCGGCTTCTTCTCGATGGGATCGATGGCGAGCGAGCAGGCGCGGCCCCAGACGAGCGTCACGTAGGCGCCGTCGCGGTTCTCGCGGACGCCGCAGTAGCCGCGCTCCCGGTCGGCGACCTCGCACTTGCGCGGGCACAGCTCGCAGCGGACCTTCTTCTCGGGGAGCGCGACGAAGTGGCGCGCGGGCCTGGCCGGAAACGGCGGCGCCTCCTCGGCGGCTTCCTGGGCGCCGCGGCTCGGGGCCGCCGCCGCGGCCA
>JBFZCA010000290.1:0-4681 GCA_041308205.1 Planctomycetota bacterium
GAACGGTTCCGAAACGGCCTCTCGCCGCTGTTTTCGCCCCGGCGCCGCACGCACCCTCTCCGCCGCCGGCCCTGCCCTCCCGCATGGCCGGTCTGCACGCTCGTTCGCGCTCCCGCCTCGATGCGCTCACGCGCCCAAGTCCCACTCCCGCTCGACGCGCTCGACCCCGCCCCATCCGTCTCTCGCGTCGGCGGGATCGGCGTCGCAGGGAGGATGTCCTCGGGCGGAATCTCGACGCCGCGCAGGGCTTCGGCCTGGCTGCCGCCGAAGAGCTCCCCGAAGTCCCTGTGCCTGAGCACGGGAATCGCCCGCAGGCAGGCCGTGAACGTGTTCAGGTTGAAGTAGACGCGCCCCGCGATGCGCGTGAAGAGCGGGGCCGCGCGCGAGAGGTCCACGCTGCCGAAGAGCGCCTCGAAGAGCCGCACCATGGCGGGCTCGATGACGGACCACGACATGGGCGTCACGACGTCGGGAAGGACCTCGCCCGTGTTGGCGTTGGTCCAGACCTGGCGCTCCTCGCGCGTTGCCGGCCGCGGAAGGGCCGTGATCGGCCGCGCCTGGAGAACGTGCACGCGGCCCCCGGCCGCCGCCCACTCGATGTCCTGCGGGACGGCGCACGCCGCCTCGATCGCCGATGCCAGCGCGCTCACGCGGCCGAGCAGGGCATCGCCGGCCGCGCGCGCATCGCCCTCCCCGCGCGGCGCCTCGCGCCGTTCGAGCACCCGCAGGGATTCCCGCGCGACGACGAAGCGGTCGGGAACCCTCGTTCCCGCCGCGACCTCCGCGCCGAGGCCCGCGGCGCACTCGATGACCGTGCGATCGCGCGCGCCGGTCACGGGATCCGCCGTGAAGGCGACGCCCGCCCATTCGGCCGGCACGAGCCGCTGCACGATCACCGCCATGGCGGCCGCGCCGGGGGCGATGCCGCTCCTCGCGCGGTAGGCCGCGGCGCGCTCGCTCCAGAGCGACGCCCAGACCTTCTTCACGGCCTCGATGCACTCGCCCGGTCCGCGCACGCCCAGGAACGATTCGTGCTGGCCCGCGAAGGAATGCGCGGCGAGGTCCTCGCACGTGCCCGAGGAACGGACCGCGCACGCGGGCGCATCGGAACCGAACGCGGCGCCGAGCCGCTCGCACCCGGTCTCGATCGCGCGCGCGGTCTCGGCATCGAGCGGCGCCGCGACAATCGCGTCTCTCAGCTCTTCGAGGAGCCGCGCTCGTTCCTCTTCCACGGCACCCGCGGCGGCCGCGATGCGCTCCCCCAAGGGCGCGACGTGCGCCCGGTACGCATCCGCGCTGACGCAGAATCCGGCAGGCACGGGAAACCCCTGCCGCGCGAGCGCCGCGAGCGTCGCGGCCTTGGCGCCCACCCGCGGGCGATCGCTCTCGCGGATGGCCTCGAGCGGAAGCGCGCGCCCGCCGCCCGGCGCGTCCATGGGCATCCCCGCGCGGCGCTCAGCGGCACGCCGAGGGGCAGCCCTCGATGCGCACGCAGTACGTGCCCAGGGAATGCGCCGGTCCGCCGTTGAAGAGATAGGAGAGCACGGCCACGGGGTCGGCGATGTCGAGCCGCGCGTCGCCGTTCATGTCGAGGAGCAGCAGGTTGCCCCCCTCGTTCAGCGCCCCCTCGCACGGCGCCGGCAGGCTCGTCGAGCCGAAGAGGTACCGCAGGAGCCCGACGGCATCCGAGATGTCGAGCCGTCCGTCCTGATTCGCGTCGCCGGGAAGCTGCCTGCCCCCGACCACCGCACCCACCGCCTCGCCCGGCGTGCCGCCCGCCTCGGCGCTCGCCTGCCACCCGGCGGGGTCGCTCCAGAGCGCCAGCGCATCGTAAGGATCGACGATCTCGATCGAGTGGCCACCGCCGTCGGCGAGCGGGTACCACGTGTCGACGTACGTGAAGTCCTGAATGGTGGCGTTTGCGCCGTAGACGAGGTGAATCCTCTCGCCCGCGTTCTCCAGGCTCTTGTCGTACTCGCCCGCGATCAACATGCCCGACGTGTCGTACGTCGATGAGAAAACGTGCAGGTTCCTGACGATGAGGACGAGCTCGCCCGGCCCGAGGCTCGTGACCGCGGAGCCCGCGAAGCTGAACTCGATGCCGTCGATGAAGGACACCGGCGTGAGGTCGACGGGCACCGCGCCGATGTTCTCGATCTCGATGAACTCCAGGTCCGGCGTCTCCGCCGGGTGGTACATGAGCTCCGTCACGCGCAGCCACTGCTGCTGCGGGAACGGGGCCGTGGGCTCGCCGGCGACGAACTCGATCGGCGCCGACCACTTGCTCCAGCGCTTCGTCGAATCCATCATGCGCACCCTGACGCGGTACGTGTGCCCGATCTCGAGCGCCGTCGCGGGGATCGTGATCTGGCTCACGTACGCCGTCAGATCCGGGGACTCCCACGCGGGCGTGATCTCGTAGCGGCGCGGATTCGCCGGATCGAAGGCGGGCGCATCCGCAGGCGTCACCTCCGCGGCGCGCCACTTCATGGCGCCGAACGTGGTGCTGCCCTGCGGGTCGCTGAAGGCGCTCGCCCCGAACATGAGCGTGTCGATCGGGTAGCCCGCCGGGCTCAGCGACGTCACGGTCGGCCGGTTGGGAATCGCGCTGTCGACGGCGATGCTCGTGTCGATCCAAGATCCGCGCGTCCCGACGTAGTTCTTCATGAGCCCCGCCATGCCCTGGAAGGTCGTCGGCAGGCCCTGCGTCGCCGCCTGCAGGTAGAAGCGGCCCTGCCCGGCCTTGGAGAGGTTGACGAGGCTGCTGATCATGATGGGGTGGTAGTCCCAGTGCGCGCGGTCGGCGCCGACGAGCGCGGGCAGCCCCGGCTCGGGATCGACGATCGCCGCGTACTCCTCGATCATGCGGTACGTCTGGTCGTTGTTGTAGAGCAGGTCGCGGATCTCGCGCATGCGGTTCTTGTACTCGATGCTCAGCTCGGCGATGTTGAGGACGCCCGCGACCTTGAAGGGCTCCTCGCCGTTGCCGAACATGTTGTTGGCCCAGGTGAGGTCGAGGTCCCAGGGGTACTGCGTCCACCGCCCCGTCAGTGGGTTCAGGTAGTAGAAGTAGTTCTTGCCGTAGCCGTTGTCGTAGTGGTGGATCGCCTCCAGAACCGAGCGGTAGGCGTAGTAGCGCCCGAGCTCCACGTGGCTGCGCCACCACGTCGCCGTCTGCGGCGCGGCGAGCGCCGCCATGAACGCGTTCAGGTCGGACTTGTCCTTGACGCCGCTGTACCCGAGGTTGTTGAGCTCGCCCGTCCCGTTCTCCATCTTGTAGAGGTTGCCGTCCGGGAGGTCGTGCTCGTCCAGAAACCGGCCGTCCATCTGCTCGATCGCGACGTACAGGCCCCAGAAGTCGCCCTCGTACTGCGTCGCACCGGTCTCGGCGGCCTCGTCGATGATGCGGAAGGTCAGGTAATGGGTGTTGCAGGTCTCGATGCCCGCGATCTCGAAGAGCCGGAAGCCGGTCGACTCGAAGAGGCCCTGCTCGCCGCGGTGGAGGTAATCGCCCTGCTGGATGATCGCCGAGAAGTTCAGCTTGTCCCACGCGGCGTCGTACCGGCGGCCGTAGTTGTCGCGCGCGCGGAAGGGGCGGTTGCGCCAGAAGTTGAACTTCCACATGTTCTTGCCCATGGCGTAGCGCCACACGCCGCCGCGCATGCGGTACCGGATGTGGTCGTAGACGTCGCCGTCGTAGACCAGCGTGCCGTGCCACTGGTACAGATCGCCCGTGTACTGGCTGTTCCATGTGGCGTTCTCGGCCTCGGACTTCTTGGTGATGAGGTGGTAGACCGGCACGCTCGCCATGACCTCGGGCGGGTACTCGACGACCAGGCGGCGCGCGGGGTCGCTGCTCGCCGGCTGGATCGCCCCCTGGTACGCCGGGATGCCGTCGTACACGAAGTACGCGAAGTTCGGCACCGGATCGTCCGCGTACGGTGCGTTGATCGAGTTGCCGAGGGTGTCGGCGGCCGTGAACCGATAGCGCACCAGGCGCCGGTGGGTCTGCAGCGAGCTCGGCATGGTCACCGAGAAGATCCCGTCATCCGGCGCGACATCGCCGCCGAGGCCCGCGTCGTTCATGGCGACGGTCGTCCAGTTCGCGGCGTAGGCCGCATCCGAAAGCTCGATGTACGCGCCCGGGTTGACGAGCTGGTAGTGAAGCTCGACCGAGGCGACGCCGTCGAGGTCCGTCGCCTTGACCGACACGAGCACGTCCTCGCCCGAGACGGGCTGCTCGGGGAAATGGCCGGCCTGCCTGAGCTGCGGGGCGATGTTCTCGGCGTAGACCGAGTTCCGCGCGCCGGGCGTGGGCCCCCTGGGCGCGCCGCTCGTGCCGGTGAGCCGGCAGTCGAAGAACGCATCGGAGCTCGAGCTCAGGCTGACGTTGAGAAGCTGGAACGCGATGACGTTGACGCCCTCGACCAGATAGCCGCCCGGGGCGGGCAGGTCGAACACGGTGAAGGCCGCGTCCTCGCGCGCCGATGGCGCCACGCCGCTGAAGGGCACCTCCTGGCCGGGCACGTTGTTGTTGGCGACGAACACGCCGTTCACCCAGGCGTTGAAGCCGTCGTCGAACTGGATCTCGAGCGTGAGGCGGCTTATCTCCGCCAGGCTCTCCACGGTGAAGGTCTTCCTGAAGTACACGGACGTGTAGCCGCCGTACATGTCGCCGAGC
>JBFZCA010000291.1:0-3694 GCA_041308205.1 Planctomycetota bacterium
TTCATCAGGTTCTGCTCGTTGATCGTGATCAGGTACTGCAGCAGCAGCGCCGTGCCGATGATCGAGCACAGAAGCAGCAGAACCCCCACCGCCCCCGTCGTCTTGAACAGCTCGAACCAGCACTTCCCGGAGCCCTCCGCCACGCCCGCCGCCAGCGCGTCCGACGGAAACAGCGCCCACAACACCACCGTCACCATGCCCGCCATGACGAGCATGCGCACCAGACTCCTGGCCATCCGTACCTCCCATCAGTCCTTTACGGCTTCGCAAGGCGGGCGCGTGTCTCCGTGGAGCCCGTCATTTCTTCTTGGTATCCTTGTCCGCATCCGCGGTCTTGGGGTTTTTCTTGGCGGTCCCGGCCTTCTTCGGCGCCGTCTTCGCGCTGCCCGCGGGCAGCTTGGATTTCGCGTGCGCTTCGAGCTTCAGGAACTCCTCCTTCAGCCCGCCCATGTCCGAGTCCCCGTAGTCCTGCATGAACACCTGCAGGTCCCGGTAGCTGTTCTTGGCCGAGGCGATGTCGGCGATATGCATGCGCAGGGTCCAGAAATCGAGCATCCACCGCCAGAACGTCTTCTCGAGCGTGGGATCGCGCTTGGCGCGATCCTGCATCATGAAGCACGCCGCGTTGTAGGCGTCGCTGGCCGCCTGCATGTCATCGATCGAGGCCGCGCGCTTGCCCGGGGCGCGGCGCGCGAGGTGCGCATCGCCGAGCTCGCGGTACACGTACGGATCCTCGTAGTAATCGTTCTTCGGCCTGAACTTGTTGGCGTAGAGCTGGAACTTGGCAATGGCCTCGTCCAGCTTCTTCTCCTGGGCCAGGCTCTTCGCCTCGAGGTACAGCAACTGGCGGTCGAGCGCGGGGTCGCCCTCCTTGCCCGACGCCCGCAGCATCTCGAGGTATTCCTTGGCCTCGGCGCCCTTGTCGCCCTCGATCAGGCGCCTCACCATCTGGCCGAGCGCCGCGGGTTGCGCCATGTCGGAGGCCGCCGCCGGGTGGGTCGCCCACAGCAGCGCGAACTCGGCGCACCGGGCGGCGTTGCCGGCGGCCTCGAAGCCGTCGGCAAGCTCCGCGGCAAGGCTGGCCACGACCGGAAGATCGGGGGTCTCGCGCCGGATCTCGTTGAACTGCAGGGCCGCCGCATCGCAGTTGCCCCGCCTGACCTCCGCGAGGCACAGGACGGCGAGGCCGATGGTGCGATACACCTTCTCGCCGGTCAGCGATGTCGTGAAGACCGCGAGCGTCTCGGCCGCCTCATCGAACCGGCCGCGCTGATACAGCGTCTGGCCGCGGAAGAACGCGGCCTTGCCGGCGCCGACATTGTCCTTGTCCTTGATCGCCTGGGGGATGACGGCCTTCAGCTCCTCGAGCGCCTTGGCCACATCCGCTTCGAGCTTCTTCTTCTCCTCCTCGTCGGCCTGGTCCCACTTGCGGCAGACGCATTCCCACGCGCCCGCCTGGGCCTGCCAGTAGAAATCGATCTTGCGGCCCTTGTGCGTGCGCGGCACCAGGAGGTACTTTTCGCGCGCCTCGTCGAACCGCCCCTGGTCGACGAGCATGCGCGCGTCGACGATGTAGCTCTGAATGAGCGCGATATCGCCGCCCAGCATCTCGCTGTACTTTCCGGCCGCTTCCTTGAGCTTCGCCAGCCCGGCGTGCGACAGCCCATCATCGCGCGTCTGGATCGCCTTGGTCACCGCGGCGAGCAGGTTCTGCGAGACCTTGGCGAGAATCTCGTGCTCGGTGGCGCCGAAGTGGCGGCAGGCCTCCTCGTAGGCCAGCGCCGACTCCGCGAACTGCCCCTTCAGGTAGTAGATCTCGCCGATCTCGTTGAGGCACAGGGGCGCGATCTCGTTGCGCTCGGCCTCGTCGCGCGGATCGAGGCGCAGGAGCGCGGTCTGGAAGGTGTAGAGCGCCGCGTCCCACTTGAGCTCGCTCTTCAGGCCGAGCGCCGCCTGGTAGTAGTCCTTGCCGCTCAGCCGCACGAAGCCGAGGCTCGCGATGCGCCCGAGCGCCTTGCGGCCGTCCGTGACGAGGGCGACCGGCTGGCCGGGTTTGTCGATGACGGCGTGGATCTCCGCCAGGCCGCGCGCGGCCTGGCCGGTGCCGCACAGCGCGATGCCGTACTCGAGGCGCACGAGCGTCGCCGCGCTGCGCAGGTCGGCCTGCTCCTCGGCGCGCGCGAGGCTGAACTCATCGTTCTTGCTCTTGAAGTAGTGGCGTTCGATCACCTGGAGGGCGCGGGCGTAGGCCCCGCGCGCGATCGCCGCGCGCGCGCCGAAGAGAATCGACTGCAGCCGGTACCCCTTGAAGGCATCGATGATGAGCTTGGCGAACGGCCGCTGGAGCGGCGGCTCGGCGCTGTACAGGATGTCGAGGCTTTCCTCGGCCTTGGGATACATGCCGAGCTCGTACGCGTAGATCCCGAGCTGGAGCTGCGCGCGGAACTGCATCACCGGGAACTCGTAGCGGTCGTTGACGAACTTGGCCGCCAGGTCGGCGCCCTTCTGGAGCAGCGCCGTGCGCTTCTCGTGGTCCCGCGGCAGCTTCTGCGCGAAGAGGAGGTAGATGTTCACGCGCGCGAGCTCGGCGTGCTGGAGCACGCGCGAGGCATCCTGCAACTGCGGATCTTCGGCCTTGACCTGCTTCTTGAGCTCGTCGTACTTCGCCTGGAACTCGGCGATCAGGGCATCGAGCGGCGGAATGACCTCCTCGTTGAAGATCTTCTCGGCCGCGGCCACGGATTCCGCCGCCTTCTCCTTGGGCTGGACGATCGCATTCTCGAGCAGCTTGGTCGCCTTCGAGAGCGCGACGCCGATGACCTCGAGCGTGCCCATCGAGGCGCGGGGGCTGTTCGGGAAGCGCTTCTTGTAGGCCTCGAGCGCCTCCATCGCCTCCTTTTCCTTGCCCTGCGCCTTGAGAATATCGATGCGCAGGCCGGCGATCTCGGCCTGGGATGCCGCGTCCAGGTTCCGGCCTTTTTCGAGCGAGTCGAGCCACCGCGAGGCGGTGTCGAGATAGCGCAATTGCTTGATCAGGTACTCGGCGAAGGCCTGGTCATCGGGCGGAAGCGCCCCCACCGCCGCCGGCGCGCACCACGCGCACAGCGCGAGCACCGCTCGGTGCGCCCACGGACTGCGCGGCCGAACGTTGTGGAAGGCAAGTGTCTGTCGCATGTCGGCTTTCACGCTCAAGAGACTCTGTTGCCACGCTCACAAGACTCGAGGATCAACCGCGCCGCCCGCACACGGGCTCCGGGCGCGCGCGGAGGCGCGAGCTCACGTGAAAGGCTCCCGGGGCGCCGCGCATCGCGGGCGCATTCGTTCCGGAAACGACCGGCACGTCGACCTCCGGCGTCGCGGGACGCCCCGGCAATCCGGCCGGCCCGCGGCGTTCCTCGCAAGTTCCGCCGTGTCGAAGGCGCGGGGCCACGAGGGCCTTGTCCTTTTCCATAGCATACCATAGGTACGTCCGGAATTGAATGCCGGGAGGCGATCCGGGAGCCATCGAATTCTCCCGGATCAACCTTCACAACTGCAAGAATAACGCCGGCGCTCACACAGGTAAATGAAAACACAGAAATTCCAGGGCGCGCGGAGCGCCGCATGGCGGCCATCTTCCCGTCTTCGCGCGCTCGCGTCCTCGCCACTTTCGTCTCGTGAAAGGAGGAAGGAAGGAAGAGGCCGCGAAGACACG
>JBFZCA010000292.1:0-2562 GCA_041308205.1 Planctomycetota bacterium
CAAGCACGCCGGCAATCCGATCGCCCATCGCGGCGGGAACGTGCTCGGGCCGGGCCATCACTGCGTGATCGCGGCGCCGGACGGGACGCTGTGGATGGTCTACCACCAGAAGGCCGGCACCGGCAAGGGTTGGGACCGCTTCCTGGCGATCGATCCCCTGTGGTTCGATGACCGGGGCGTGATTCGCGTCAAGACGACCAGGGGAACCGACGAGCCCGCGCCGTGACCGGCGGCGATTCGCCGGGCGTCCGCCCCCGCGTCCGAGGCTCAGAGCTCGTCTTCGGTGCGCAGCAGCACCTCGATGAGGCGATCCATGCCGCTCGCGACCGAATCGTGCGGGAAGTTGAGGAGCACGATCTCCTTCGCGTAGAGCTTGCCCAGGTAGCGGCGGTGTTTTGCGGCCGTCGACCGGCTGGCGAGGTAGTCGCGGTGCGCGGAGTTGACGGCGATCTCGTTCGCGTCCGCATCGTATCGCGAGCGCCACGGCGCGCCCGGGGCGGACTCCAGACGATACGCGGGAAGCCCCTTGGTCGCGACCTCGCCCTCCGCATCTGCGCCCTCGATGAACTTCACGCGGCATTGCGCCTCGGCGGTGAGCTCGGCCTGCGCCGCCGTGACGGCAACCACGACCTCGCACGGGGCGCCGGCAGACACCCATGCGCGCTCGGGGGGCTCGGCGCGGAGCGTGCCCGCGCCCGCGGCGATGCGCCATGCGAACGCCACGCCGGCATTGATTCGAACGCCGTGCATATCGCAGGCGCGGGCGGCGAGCGCCACCTCGCTGCCGGGCCGTGCGCGCGCGAAGCGCGGCACGATCCTGACCGACGCAAGGGGCCCCGGAGCACACGGAAGCAGCAGTTCCTCCTCCTCGCCGGCGGGGAGCGCGGCATCCGTTGCCGCGAGCGGCGCGTCGTGCGGTTTGCCGGCGCCCTCGTCTTCGACAGGGGCTCCCGGCGTCGTGCCCGGCGCAGGGCCGCCCTTCGCACCGCCGCCGGCCGTTCCCGGTTCGGACGGCACATCGAAGAACAGGTACTCGTGCGATGGCAACTGCTTCAAGGCGTTGCGGAACGCGCGCTGGAGCTGGCGGAGAATCTCACGGCTCGCCTGCTCGGTCTGCACCGCGTCGAACGCGGCGATCGCCGCCGCGGCCGCCGGCTCGATCGCGGTCAGCGCGGCGACAAGCGCATCGAAGCGCTCATCGGGGATGACGCCGCTTCGCGTCCCGGGGGCTATGTTCAGCGCGGGGTAATCGATGATTCCCTCGATCCGGTCGCTCGTCCACGGCGGCCTCGCCAGGGGAATGAGCTCCGTCACATCGCGAAGCACGCGCGTCCCGTCCTTGCAGATGGCGACGCCGGCGCCCTCGCGATCGGAAGGCGCGCGCACGTACAGCTCGGCTGCGAGGGCGCCGAAGGGCGTCTCGACGGCCTGGATTTCCTTGATCGGCGTGCCCTCGAATGCGCGCGGCTCCAGGATGAAATCCTTGTGAATGAGGCGGTCGGTCACCCGGATCAGGACGCCGGTCCTGCGAATGCGGTCGCGCAGCTCCGCCGCGAGATACCGCCCCAGCTTCTCGCCGGTGACGATGTTCCGCGTCGCCTCCAGGAGCGGGCCGACGATGACGCGGGTGCCGCGGCACGGAAGCTCGCCGCGCACGTGCCGCACCTCGTAGTTTCGCCGGCCGCGCTCGAGCAGCATCTCCATGAGCTGCCCGTCGCGCGTCGCCGAGACGAGCCTGATCTGGTGGCCGAGGCTCCAGAAGCTGAGCAGTCCGATGCCGAACTCGCCGTGCACGCCCTGGCGTTCGTGCTCGGCCAGGCCGCGCTTCATGGAATCGCATACGTGCGTGGCAATGAAGGCGAAGTCGGGTTTTCCCTCGGCGTCGAGCGGCAACCCCTGGCCGTCGTCGTTGATCTCGAGCATGGTCCTGCCCTTGCGCCGCATGCGGATGATGCCGATATTCCGGGCGCGGGCGTCGATCGAATTCTCGACGAGCTCGCAGACGGCCTTGAGCGGGTGCGTCTGAGATCGCGCGATGATCGTTATCGCGTTCCAGTGGCTCCCGATCCTGAGATTGCCGCCGGTCGCGCGACTCCGTCGGGTCTTCGGTGTGAAATCGTTTTTCTTCGGCGACATGAATGAGATAGTATATCGCACCGGAGCGGTACAGTCGAAGGGGCGCACCGGTGTGTCGCGCGCGGGACGTCCGCCCCGGTCACACGCCGGTCACACGCCGGCCGCAACCGGCCGTTGCTCGAGAAGCGCGGCGATCGAACGGGCGAGCGTGTCGAGCGCGCGCGCATCGGGAAGCGTCACGGTGAGCCGCGGCCGGCCCGATTGCGCGCGGGCACGGGGTGTGGGCGGCGAGAGGGGACGCGCGCGGAATCGAGACGGTTCTTCCGTTTCGGCTGATCTACCCGCACCAGGGCCGCGGCCGCTTCCCGTCCAGGTCCTTCTCGGCCAGGATGCCCTTCGCGATGAGAACGTCCTCGACGACCTGGAAGTCGAACATCCCGGCGCAGATGAAGTCGGCGCCGCTCTCGTACGCGAACCTGAACGCGG
>JBFZCA010000293.1:0-6904 GCA_041308205.1 Planctomycetota bacterium
CGAGCTCGCGCCGCGCGGCGCGCAGCTCACGTTTCTCGCGGCGCTCGGAACGCACCCCGTGCCGCCCGACGAGGAGCTGTGGCGCTGGTTCGGCCTGTCGGCCGCCGAGCGCGCGGGCGCCTACCGCGACGTCGCGATTCGGGCCCATGCGTGGCTCGACCCCGCAACGTTCGCCCTCGCGGGGACGATTCCCGAGCGCCGCATCGCCGAGCTCACGGGCGGCCGCTTCTCCATGGACGTGCGCGTGGCGGTCAACCGCCTGGTCTTCGAGCACGACCTCGTCGTCCTGCTCGGCCCGGTGTTCCCCCACGAGGTCGTCGGCTTCTCCGGCGGCCACAAGTACCTGTTCCCGGGCATCGCCGAGCGGGAGTTCATCGACTTCTTCCACTGGCTCGGCGCGATCATCACCAACGTGCGCATCAACGGCACGCGCGATACGCCCGTGCGGCGCCTGGTCGAGGAGGCCGCGAAGTTCCTCGATGTGCCGCGCTACGGGATCTGCCTCGTCAACAAGGAAGCGGACGTGCACGCCATCGTCTGCGGCGATGTCCTGGAGGCCTGGACCGCCGCGACGGAGGTCTCGGCCGCCGTGCACATCATCACGATGCCGCGGCCGTTCCAGTCCGTGCTCGCGTGCGCGCCGGCGATGTACGACGACCTGTGGGTCGCCGGGAAGTGCATGTACAAGCTGGAGGGCGTGGTCGCCGACGGCGGCGAGCTCATCATCTACGCCCCGCACGTCAAGGAGATCTCGTACTCGCACGGCAAGGTGCTCGACGAGATCGGCTACCACGTGCGCGACTACTTCCTCGCGCAGTGGGACCGGTTCAAGGGCTATCCATGGGGCGTGATCGCACACTCGACGCACGTGCGCGGCGTCGGGACGTACGAGAACGGCGTCGAGAAGCCGCGCATCCGCGTCACGCTCGCGACCGGCATTCCGGAGGCGCGCTGCCGGAAGGTCGCGCTGGGCTATCGCGATCCGCGCACGATCGACCCGCGGGAATGGCAAGGCCGCGAGGCGGAGGGACGCTTTCTCGTGCCGCACGCCGGCGAGACGCTCTACCGGCTGGCGGAGCTGCCCGCCTGGGCGCGGGTCGACTACTGAGCGTTCACGGGGAGGGCAAGATCATGCAGGGCGAAGGAGCGAAGACGGCAGGCTACGGACTTGCGGGCAAGGTCGCCGCGATCACGGGCGGCGGCGGCGTTCTGTGCGGGGTGCTGGCGCGCGCGCTCGCCGCGGAAGGCGCCAAGGTGGCGCTCCTCGACGTGCGCCCGGAGGCGGCCGAAACCCAGGCCGCCGCCATTCGCGCCGAGGGAGGCGCGGCGATGGGCGTCGCCGCCAACGTGCTCGACCGCGAGAGCGTGATCGCGGCACACGACACGATCGCCGCCAAGCTCGGCCCGATCGACATCCTCATCAACGGCGCGGGCGGCAACAAGAAGGAGGCGACCACCGCGCCCGACCTCCCCTTCTTCGACCTGCCGCCCGAGGCGACGCGCTGGGTCTTCGACCTCAATTTCCTCGGGACCTTCATCCCCAGCCAGGTGTTCGGCCGCGCGATGGCCGCGCGCAAGGAGGGCGTGATCCTCAACATCGCCTCGATGAACGCGTTCAGGCCGCTCACGCGGATTCCGGCCTACTCGGCGGCCAAGGCCGCGATCGCCAACTTCACCCAGTGGCTCGCC
Source organism: Planctomycetota bacterium (assembly GCA_041308205.1). Taxonomy (GTDB): domain Bacteria; phylum Planctomycetota; class UBA8108; order UBA8890; family UBA8898; genus UBA8898. Next base: position 1,690 of record JBFZCA010000293.1, read on the forward strand.
GTCCACATGGCGCAGGAGTACGGCGCGCGCATTCGCGTCAACGCGCTCGCCCCCGGCTTCTTCCTGACCGAGCAGAATCGCTTCCTCCTCACCGACGCGAAGTCGGGCGGCCTCACGGCGCGCGGCAAGGCCATCGTCGCGCACACGCCCTTGGGCCGCTTCGGCGAGCCGGAGGAGCTCGCCGGCGCCGCGCTCTACCTCGTCTCCGACCTGGCGCGCTTCGTGACCGGGGTCGTGCTGCCCGTCGACGGCGGCTTCGCCGCGTTCAGCGGGGTGTGAACGGGCGCGGTCACTGCTTCTTCTCGGCGGCCTTCGCGCGCAGCTCCGCGGCGCGTTCCTTGATCTCCGTGAGATCGCGCTGCATCTCGCTCCATCCGTACCAGAAGGCATAGTCGGGATTGGCGTGGAACGTGCCCTGGAACGCCCGCATGCGGTGCTCGAGGAACATGAGAAACAGCCGCTGCTCGATGGCCGTCGGCGCGTCGTGGAAGGCGAGGAGATCGGGGAAGGCCGAGGCGTAGCCGCTCGGCTTGGGGATGATGCCGTCGCGGTACAGGCCGGCGATGATGCGGATCGCCTCCGCCATGAGCCGGTCGGCTTCCCTGATCATCCGGTCGCCCTGGGCGAGCTGCTCCTTCGCGAAGTTGGCCGAGTGGCACCGGTTGCAGATCGCGAGCATGGCGTCGCGCTGCGCCTGCCAGTCCTCCTGCGTCAGCCGCGCGACGTTGGCGGCCTTGACGACTTCGAGCCGCGCCGTGGGCTTCCCCTCCGGATCGAGCACTCCCAGCCCCTGGAGAACGGTCGTGCGATCGGCCGCCCACGCCTTGTCCTCGGGCATGGGCAGTCGCACGGCGAGAAATCCCCAGGCGGTGCACACCGCGTGATCGCCCTTCGGCATGTGGCACGTCTGGCAGGTCGGGGCCGACGCGTTCGCGGGCAGGACGCCGTTCTGCTTGAGGAGGTAGCGCACGCCGTGCTTGGACGACGAGTACATCTCCCACTGCGGGTGGTCGAATCCCATGTGGCAGGTCTGGCAGGCCTGCGGCTGCCGGGCCTCCTCGGCGGAGAAGAGGTGCCGCGTGTGGCAGGCATCGCAGGAGGCCGTGCCGAAGCCCGCGCTCGTCTGCTTCAACCCGGCGATCTCGGCCTCGGTCTTGAGCCCGATCTTGTGGCAGCCGCCGCAGCCCTTCATCCCCTCCATCATGGCCATGGGCTGCCAGTGCGCCGTGGGCATGGCCTTCATGGCGGCCCAGGCGACGGCGTGCTTCCCGCGCTTGAACTGCTCGACCTGGGCGCCGTGGCAGCGCGCGCAGGTATCGGCGGTCGGGATCTTGGCGGCGGCCGCGTCCTCGGCGGTCTTGTGGGCATCGCCGTGGCAGTCGGCGCAGCCGACCTCGGCTTCTCTGTGCGCGCTCAGCTCCCAGTCGACCACGATGTTCCGGGTGGTCTTCAGGTGGCAGTCCGTGCACTGATCGGCGGCCGGAGCCGGCGCCGCGAGAAGAAGCCACGCAATGCAGGGAATCGTCGTGCGGACCATGGGCGACCTCGTCGTTCTCGGAGAAGGGCCGGATGGAACCCGCCGGCCTCAGCCGGCGGAACGCCCGCGATGGTACAGGCAGGCGGGGGCGGGCCGCAAGCAATCGCGCGGGCCGGCGGGCTTCGCGCGGAACGGGGCGGGCGCCGCGCCGATCACTCCAGCGGCACGCCGCTTGCCCACTTCCACGCCGGCACGAAACGGATCGTCCGGCCGCAACGCTCCTCGGTCGCGTCCTCTTCGGAGGTGATCACGAGGCCCGACGCCGTTCCCAGCGCTTCCATGGCGCCGAGCAGCGCCGACACCTCCCGCTCGCGGGTGCGCGGCGCCTCCCTGCTCCAGCACGCCTGAATGAGCGCGGGCTGCTCGGACGGCGCTTGGACCAGGAAGTCCACCTCCTTCTGCCGCTCGTCCTTCCAGTGGTGCACTTGCATGCGCGGGTCGAACACGGCTCGCTTCGCGAGCTCGAGGTAGATGAAGTTCTCGAGCGCCGCGCCATCGTTGCGGCTGAGCCGCGTCCCGACGACGTTCGCGAGGCCGGTGTCGACGGCATATACCTTGCGCGGGCTCTTCGCCTGCTCCCTCGCCTTCGGGCTGAAACGCCGGACGAAGAAGAAGAGGAACGCGGCCTCCATGTGCGCGGAGAAGTTCTCCGCCGACTCGGGGGAGATGTGCAGGTGGCGCGCCGTCGAGTTGAAGGTGACGGTGTGCCGTTTATCGGCAGTCCTAAGCGGCAAAACATGCTGTTTTTACCGCTTAGCGGTTCTTATACCCGGCAACCATGGTCAAAATCAAGCAGAATCGTCCCCCGGACGGCGCCCGTGCGCGCGTTGCCCGCCGCGCGCCGCGCGGGTAGGATAGCCCTCGGATGTCGCGCGGGAGCGCGCGACAAGAGAAGGCGAGGTGTCCCATGAAGGTCTGCCGGCTGCTCGTGCTCGGGGCGGCGTTTTCGATGGTTCCGGCCCTCGGCGCCGGCGCGGCGGCGGAAGGCGATCTCCTCGTGCGCCGCGACCCGATTGCCTCGGGCGCCGAGATCGCCGCGGCGGCGGCGTGGGCGCACGAGCGCCTGCTCGGGCCGGCCGCGGCGGCGCCGTTCACGTTCACGTACGGCGGCCGCCCATCGAGCGAGCTTCTCGAGTCGTGGGAGCGCACGGCGACCGCGCGCGAGCTCGATGCGCGCCGGACGGAACACACGATCGCGTATCGCGACCCCGCGACCGGCCTTGTCTGCACGTGCATCGCGATCCTCCACCGCGACTGCTCCGCCGTCGACTGGCTGCTTCGGTTCGAGAACACGGGCTCGGCCGCGACTCCGCGCATCGAGCGCGCGCAGGTCCTCGATGCGACGTTCGCCCGGCCGGCGCCCTGCGCGTTCACGCTCCACCGCGCCCTCGGCGACCACAACTCGAAGGACAGCTTCAAACCCATCGACGAGGTCCTCGCGCCGCAGGCGGCGGTCGCGCTCCGCCCGAGCGGCGGGCGCTCGTCGGAGCCGCACATGCCGTTCTTCAACCTCGACTGGGGGACGGGCGGGATCGCGCTCGCCATCGGCTGGTCCGGGCAGTGGGAGGCCGAGTTCGCGGCCGCGGGCGACCGCGCCGCGAAGGTGCGGGCGGGGCTCGAGCGCTGGGCCCTCGCGCTCGGGCCCGGCGAGTCCGTTCGCACGCCCCGCATCCTTCTCGTCTTCTGGGAGGGCGCCGATCCGCTGCGCGGGAACCACGCGATGCGGCGGACCATCATGGAGCGCTACGCGCCGCGCCGGAACGGGCGCCTGATCCTCGCGCCGATCTGCGCGAGCGTGAACACGACGGACCCGGACGGCACGTACGAGGGCCCGCACGTCCGGGCGATGGCGCCGCTCGCCCGGCGAGGCGTCGAGGTCTTCTGGTCGGACATGGACCCGCAGCAGTGGTATCCCGGCGGGTTCCCCGAGGGCACCGGGACCTGGGAGGCGGACCCGGCCAAGTATCCCCGCGGCCTCGGGCCCGTCGGGGACGCCGCGCGCGCCGCCGGACTCGACTACCTGCTCTGGTTCGAGCCGGAGCGGGTCCACTTCGGCACGCGGATCGAGCGCGAGCACCCCGGATGGGTGATGAAGCCGAACGGCGAGTGGAGCCAGCTCTTCGCGCTGCACCTGCCCGAGGCGCGGGCGTGGATCACGGATCTGGTCGCGGGGTTCGTCGCGGAGGCGAATCTGGCGTGGATCCGCTGGGACTTCAACATCGGGCCCCTCGGCTTCTGGCGCCGCGCGGACGAGCCCGGCCGCCAGGGCATGACGGAGATCAAGTACATCGAGGGCCTGTACGCGATGTGGGACGCGCTGCGCGAGCGCCGCCCCGGGCTCGCGATCGACATGTGCGCGAGCGGCGGGCGGCGGCTCGACCTCGAGAGCCTCTCGCGCGGCGTGCCGCTGTGGCACAGCGATCTCCAGTGCTCGGGCGCCGCTCCCGCGGCCGACCAGCTCCAGAACGCGGGGCTCTGGCGATGGCTCCCCATGCACGGCTGCGGGAACTTCGGGCTCGAGCCGAGCTACGTCTTCCGGAGCGCGATGACGACCGGGAACATCCTCTGCGTCGCCGACGGCGAGGGGCGGATCAACACCGCCGAACCGGAGACCGAAGCAGCGGTCGCGCGCACCGTGGCGGCCTACAAGGCGCTCCGGCCGTACATGGTCGGGGACTTCTACCCGCTGGCGCCGCACGATCCGTCGGAGGAGGCGTGGTTCGCGTACCAGTTCCACCGGCCGGACATGGCGGCGGGGATGGCGATGGCGTTTCGCCGCACGGCGTGCGCCGCCGACTCCGCGCGGTTGAAGCTCCGTGGCGTCGATCCCGAGGCGCGCTACACGATTCGCAACCACGATACCGGCGCGCGCGCCGAGATGTCGGGCCGCGAGATGCTCGAGAAGGGCGTCCTCTTCCCGATTCCCGATCGTCCCGGGTCGACGCTCGTCGTGTACGAGCCGGCGCCGCCGCATTGAGCCGGGCGCGAACGCTCATTGCCCGGCGCGACGACGGCGGTACAATGAAGGATATGGCACGGTGCCATGTAGCGGGAGTCATGCCCATGCGCATCTCGCGTTGCTGCTGCGTGTCGTTGTGCGCTTCCGGCGTCCTCGCGTTTGCAGCCGCGCCGGCCGCGCCGAAGCCGGTGCCGCCGTCCAGGGCCACGCTCAAGATCTTCGCCTTCGAGTACGCGCTGCTCGCCAAGCTCGCCGGCCCGGGGAAGGAGGTTCCCAAGGCGCTCGCCGACCAGGCCGGGTTCCTGAAGCGGTTCGGCGGCGCAGGCTACAGCCTTCGGGCCGCGGCGGCCTCCGCCGATGCCGGCGCCTCTCAGCGCGACCAGCGCCAGGCGGCGTATCTCGCCCTCACCGAGCCGCACATCCAGGCGGCGATGGCGGCGCTCAAGGAGTTCGAGAGGCGCGAGCGCATTCCGATCAAGTCCGGCAAGACCGAGGCCGAACGCCAGGACCGGGCGTATCCTCTCCTCGCCAAGGCGGCGGGCATCCAGGAGCTCATCGACCTGGCGCAGATCATTGTCGACTCCTCGTCCGGGGCCGGCGTCTCGCCGGAGGATGGCGCGGTCCTGCGGGCGCGTCGCGAGCAGGCCAGAAAACGCATCGCGGTCCTGAACGAGCTCGCGCGGTCGGTCAAGAAGTACATCGACGCCGTCCATGCCTAC
>JBFZCA010000294.1:0-18844 GCA_041308205.1 Planctomycetota bacterium
CCGCAATGGGGGCTTCGGACGAGCCGCCGCGGCGCCCGCCGCGCCTCGGGAAATCATCGTCATCGATATCGGAAAGCCGCTTGCCGGCGGCGTCATCGAGCACGGGCGTCGCGGACCGTGCAGCCGCCTCCTTGAACCGCTCCAGCGGGCCTTCCATGCCGTCCCTGCGGAGGATCAGCGCCCTGAGGAGGCGATCGGAAAGCTGCGCCTCGCGCCGCAGCTCGGCGACCCTGGCGCCGTCGAGCCTGAAGTACGTCAGAAAGTGCGTCCCCTTCCGGCAGCCCTTGATATCGTAGGCCAGTTTGCGGTCGGGCCAGCGCTCGCTGTGCACGATCTCCCCTCCCAGCCGCTCGACGAGCTGGCAAATGTGCTGCTTCAGGCCCTCCCAGTCGTTGGCCGCATCGGCCGGATCAACCACGAACATTCCTTCGTACACGTTCAAGGCTCGCCCTCCTGTGTGCGTGCGTTGCGCCTCCGATTCACGCGCTCCATACACCGTTCCGTGCCCTCGACGATCCAGAGCCGCGCCGCCTCGGCGGCCGCTCTCTCGCTCTCCGCGAGCGCTTCGGCGTCGTCCGCCGAGGGCTTGTCCAAGACAAAATGTACTATGTCATCGCTCGGTTCGCCAGGCCGCCCGATCCCGATCTTGAGACGGGCGAACTCCTCGCTCCCGAACGCGTCGATGATCGAACCGACGCCCTTGTGGCCGCCGCTGCCGCCGCCGCGCCGCATGCGCAGCGCGCCGAGCGGCAGATCCGCATCGTCGTGAATGACCAGCATGTCCGCGCGGTCCCCGCCGAAGTACTCGAGCAGCTCTCGGACGGGAGGCCCGCTCAGGTTCATGTACGCAAGCGGCCGCAGCATGAACACCCGGAATTCCGACACGCGGCCGGTCTCGTACTCCAGGTCCCTGCGGCGTTTCCGGTCGCCCCCGCCCTGCGCGCGCCACAACCGCTCGATCACGCGAAACCCGACGTTGTGCCGGGTATGCGCGTAGCGCGCGCCGGGGTTGCCGAGGCCCACAAGGAACCGGCACGCCGATGGGCTCACCGCTCACCTCCGCACGCTTGCCGCGCCGCGCGGCGCGGGCGGCGTCCACGTTACTTCTTCTTGTCTCCCTTGTCTCCCTTCTCGGCCTTCTTCTCTCCCTTGTCGGCCTTGTCTGCCTTCTTCTCCCCCTTCTCGGCTTTCTTCTCCCCCTTCTCGGGTTTCTCTGCGCCCGGCTCCTCTTCCTCGCCCTCCTTCGCCGCGCCCACGACCTCGGGCTCCGCGGCCTCCTCGGCCGTCGGTTCGGCGACGGCGACCACCTTCTGGGCGTGGACCGCCACGACCACGGCGTCCGGCTTCACGTGCAAGGCCTTGCAGCTCGCCGGCAGCGACGGGATGTCCTTCACGCGGATCATGTCGCCGATGACCATCTCCCCCACGAGGATCTCGATCTTCTCCGGGATGTCGCCGGCCGGCCCCTCGATGTCGATCTCCTTCATTATGTGATCGAACGTGCCTCCCGCGAGGCCCTTGGGGATCCCGCTCGTCACGATCGGGATGCGCATGTGGATGCGCTCATCGAGCGAGATGCGCGTGAAGTCCGCGTGGATCACCGTGTCCCCGAGAGGGTCGTACTGCACTTCCTTGACGAGGCCGGTGACGCGCCGGTCCCCGACCTTGAGGTGCGCGATGCGCTGTCCGCTCTCGAACCAGTGCATGAAATCCTCGCGCGGTATCGAGATGTGCTCGTTGGCTTCCTTGTGGCCGTACACGTTGGCCGGGATCATATCGCCGCTGCGAAGGTGCTTGCACGCACGGCTGCCCCGTGCCGTCCGGTCGCTCGCCGCGAGCTCCGAGACCCGCACACCTCCGACCTTCTGCTCGTGCGCCTTACCCATACCGTTCAACCTCCTTCCGGGGAGTCTTCACACGCCGCCGGCGCGCCGCTTCATGCCTTCGGCGCATCCCTGCGTCGTTGTCGTTTCTCGAGGGGCCGCGCCGGAACGCCCGCCACGACCTGTCCGGGCGGCACGTTGCGGCCCTTCGTCACCACCGCGCCGGCGGCCGTCACGGCTCCTCTGCCCACGGTGACCGGCGCGATCAGAATCGAACCGCTGCCCACGAAGGCTCCGTTTTCGACCGTCGTCGTGTGCTTGGTCTTGCCGTCAAAGTTAGCAAATATCGTGCCGGCGCCTATGTTCACATCCGATCCGATGATTCCGTCGCCCAGGTAACTCAGGTGCTTGGCCTTCGTACCCTTCCCGAGCGCCGAATTCTTGACCTCGACGAAATTGCCGACCTCCGACGCATCCTCGAGCACCGTCCCGGGGCGCAGGTGCGCGAACGGGCCGACCTCGCAGCCCCGGCCGATCCTGACGCCCCGTCTGATGACGGAAAACGGCAGGATCACGCTGTCCTCGCCGATTTCGACATCCTGTTCGATGAACGTCGTCTCCGGACTGACGATGGTGACTCCCCGCGCCATGCAGCGCGCGCACGCGGCATCGAAGAGCAGGCGCGCCGAACGCGCCAGATCGGCCCGGTTGGTGATCTGCTCGATCTCGCGCTCCTGCGCGAGCAGGAACGTACCGGCCGCGCCGCCGCGCCGCACGAGCAGCGGGAAGGCGTCCGTGAGGTAGTACTCGCCCTGCGCGTTGTGGGGCTTCACCTCGCGCAGGATGTCGCGCAACAGGCGCGCATCGTACACGTAGAGCCCCACGTTGATCTCGCGCACGGCGCGAATGTCGGCCGTGGCGTCCCTCTCCTCGACGACATCGCACGCCGTGCCGTCGCGGTCGCGGATGATGCGGCCGTACCCCGTGGGGTCCTGTTTCATGCACACCATGATGGTGCCGCCGCCGCCGCTGCGCGCGTGCGCCGCGACGAAATCCTTGACGGTCGCGACCTCCAGATGCGGCAGGTCGCCGTTGATGATCAGCACATCGCCGTCGAAGTCCGGGATCGCCTCGAGCGCGATGAGGGCCGCGTGCCCCGTTCCGCGCTGCTCCTCCTGGACGGCCCAGACGATGTCCTCGTTCCGAAAGGCATCGATGACCGATTCGCGGCGGAATCCGACGACGACGACCACCTTCGCGGGATCGAGGGCGCGCGCGACGCGCAGCGGATAGGCGAGCAACGGAAGCCCGCACAACTCCTGGAGGACCTTCGGAATCCCCTCCGAGCGCATGCGGATGCCCTTGCCTCCCGCCAGCAGAACGACCGCGAGTGGCCGTGTGGTGTTCCTCGCCATCGGTTTCCCGGTTCTTCTTCCAGCCGCCGCGCCGCCGCTCAGGCCGGCGCTCCGGTTGATGCGCGCACGTCGCGCATGCCGCTCCGGCGCACGCACAACGGCGCGCCGGCGTACAGAGTGGCTACCCGGCGAGGATTCGAACCTCGAAATGCAGGACCAAAACCTGCTGTGTTACCGTTACACCACCGGGTACTACGTTCGCGTAATTCACTATCGAACACTTCCGGCCTCGGGCCGCCCCGCACGCCGGAGCGGGCCGCGCCGCGAATGCACCGCCGCCCTGGAGGCGGCGGGAGGCCGCACTCCGCGCCCGGCGATGCGCATTTCAGCCTCTCCGAAGGCTGCTCCGGCAGCGCTCCGGACACAAAACGAAACAGAGATTATAGGACGTCTCGGGGAAACTGTCAAAAGGTATTTCGCGGATGGACCGGCCGCTCCCCCGAAAACGAGGGGTGCGGGGCCCCGTGCGGGCGCTTATCCGCGCCTGCCTGCCGGGCGCCGACCGCGCCCGCTCGCCCATGCCCCCGGCGACCGCGCTCTTGACGGCGCTTTCGCGGCCGCCTATAATCCTGCGAATTGCCTGGACGGATAGCTCAGTTGGTAGAGCACCAGACTGAAAATCTGGTTGTCCCCAGTTCAACTCTGGGTCCGTCCACCATGTACACATCTTCGGCGCCGCGCACGCGGCGCTTTTTTCTATGTGCCGCCGGGGGCGGCGCCGTCCTCGCGTCTGCCGGGACCGAGATCTATGAAGGCCAGCTCCGCGTTCTCCTGGATCGCGACGTGCGGCGGCGGCGCCATCCTCGCGGCATGCGTCGCCTTCCCGTGGCCCCGGCACAAGGTCTATGAGCCCGCGGCCGCCGTGGCGGAGGTGCTGCGCAGGATCGAGGCCTCGTACGTGACCGAGGTCGACGAGCAGGAGCTCACCGAGAGCGCGCTGGCCGCGCTCACCGGCAGCCTCGACCGCTGGTCGACCTACATTCCGGCGCGCGAGTACCGGTCCTTCGACGAGGAAACCGAGGGTCGTTTCGGCGGCATCGGCATCTTCTACGCGCCCCACCCCGACGGCCTGCTCCTGCGCGAGGTGCTTCCCGGGAGCCCGGCATGGCGCGCCGGCATCCGCAAGGGGGACGTCCTCACCCATGCCGACGGAAGACCGCTCGCCGCCGCGGGCGACGAGGACGTCCGGCGCGCGATCAGGGGCGCGGCCGGCACCGTGCTCCGGCTCTCGATCCGGGGCGCGGACGGAACCGTCCGGACCGCGACGGTCGTGCGCGAGATCATTCACGACCCCAGCGTCCATCGCGTTCGTCTCGCGTGCGAGGCCCCGCCGATCGGCCTCGTGCGCGTCGAGCGCTTCCAGCGCCGCACCGTGAACGAGCTCGACAAGGCCATGGCGGCGCTCCTCGAGGCCCGCATCGAGGGCCTGGTCATCGACCTCAGGGGCAATCCCGGCGGCCTGTACGATGAGGCCGTCGCCGTGGCGGGCCGATTTCTCTCCGAGGGCGTCATCGTGAGCACCGTCGGCCGCATGCCCGGCAACGGAAAGCTCCGCCGGGCCGAGGAGCCCGCCCGATATCCCGCCATGCGCATCGCGTGCCTTGTCGACGCGCAGACCGCGAGCGCGGCGGAGCTCGTCTCCGGGGCGCTCCGCGATCACCGCAAGGCAGTCCTCGTCGGCGACCGCACCTTCGGAAAATGCTCGGTGCAGTCCGTCTACGAGCTGTTCGACGACGGCGACGCCTACGGCGCCCTCAAGCTCACGACCAGGCATTACCTGACGCCGTCGGGCTACTCCTTCGCCGAGGGCGGCCTGCCGGTCGATGCCGCGGCGCCCCAGGACGAGAAGACCATGGCGGAGCTGCGCAAGGTCTGGCAGGACGAGTTCCTCTCGCAATGGGACGAGCCCACGGCCCTCCGCCGCGTGCCCGTGAATCTTCACGACGACGCGTGCCTATCGGCGGCGGTCGACATTCTCTCGTCGCCCGCGCGCTACGACGCGCTCCTGGCGGCGCGCGCGGAGCCGCAATGATCTGCCTCGGCATCGAGACCTCCTGCGACGAGACCGCCTGCGCCGTCGTTCGCGATGGGCGCGAGGTGCTCTCCAGCGCGGTCAGATCGCAGGCGCCGCTGCACGCGCCCTACGGCGGCATCGTCCCGGAGATCGCGAGCCGCGCCCACGTCGAGGACATCCTCCGCGTCCTGCGGACCGCGCTCGCCGATGCCCGCGTCGCGCCCGCCGCCATCGATGCGGTGGCGGTCACCAATCGTCCCGGGCTGATCGGCTCGCTGCTCATCGGCCTGGTCGCCGCCAAGACGCTCGCCTTCGCCTGGCGGAAACCGCTCATCGCCGTCGATCATCTGCACGCGCACATCGCGGGCGCCATGCTCGGGCGCGAGGATGTGCGCTTCCCCGCGGTCGCCCTCGTCGTCTCGGGAGGCCACACGACGCTGCTCGCGGCCCATGATGCGCTGACCGTGCATCGGCTCGGCGGCACGACCGACGACGCCGCGGGGGAGGCCTTCGACAAGGTCGCGCAGATTCTCAAGCTCGGCTACCCGGGCGGCCCCGCAATCGCCGAGGCCGCGCGCGGCGGCAACCCGCTGGCGGTGCCGTTTCCGCGCACGCTGCTCGGGAGCGACTCGCTCGATTTCAGCTTCTCCGGCATGAAGACCGCCGCGCGCTACGCCGTGCTCGGCCAGCAGGGCAAGCCGCCCGCCGCGGTCGCCGCGGTCGCGGATGTCGCGGCCAGCTTTCAGATGGCCGTGGTCGACACCCTCGTCGAGAAATGCGCGCGCGCCCTCGCGGCGACCGGCTGCACGTCGCTCATCGTCGGCGGCGGCGTGGCCGCCAACGGGGTGCTGCGCGGGCGCCTGGAAGCCCTTGCGCGCGCGCGCGGCATCGCGCTCACGGTGGCGCAACCGGAGTTCTGCACGGATAATGCAGCCATGGTGGCCGCGCTCGGCTGCCTGCTGGCTCGGGCGGGCGGGCAATTCGCGGATCTCGACATCGATGCCGCCCCCGATTCGCTCATGCCGTCAAGGAGATGACCGCGTGGACAAGGAACGGCTCAGAACCCTGCTTGCGGATGTGAAGGCCGGGCGCGTCTCGCCCGACGAGGCCGTTGCGACTCTGTCGTCGCTGCCGTTCGTGACCGCGGATGGGTGCGCGAACGTCGATCGGCACCGCGAGATTCGGTGCGGCTTTCCCGAGGTGATCTTCTGCCAGGGCAAGTCGCCGTCCCAGATAGCCGCGATCGCGCAGCGCATCCTCGAGACGAGCAGCCGGCTGCTGGCGACACGCGCCGGGCCCGAGGCCTATGCGGCCGTCCGCGCGACCGCCGCCGATGCGGTGTACCACGAGGTCGCGCGCACCATCACGGTGGACCGCTCCGGCGCCGAGCGCGTGGGGCTCGTCGGCGTGATCTCCGCCGGCACGTCCGACATACCCGTCGCCGAGGAGGCCCGCGTCACGTGCGAGATTCTCGGCAGCCGCGTCCAGACGTTCTACGACGTCGGCGTCGCCGGCATCCATCGCCTCCTGGCGCACGTCGACCAGTTCCGCAAGGCCCATGCGCTCGTCGTCGCCGCCGGCATGGAGGGCGCGCTCGCGAGCGTCGTGGCCGGCGTGACCGCCGTGCCGATCGTCGCCGTGCCGACCAGCGTCGGTTACGGCGCGAACTTCGGCGGCCTGGGCGCGCTGCTCACCATGCTCAATAGCTGCGCCGCCGGGGTCGCCGTGGTCAACATCGACAACGGCTTCGGCGCGGGGTACATCGCCGCGCTCATCAACAAATCCGCCTGCGCCGAGGCCGCCCGATGATCGAGATCTCGGCCGTTCCCACGATTCCGCCGCGCGAACGGGAGTCGCACAAGGGTACGTACGGCCACGTCCTCGTCATCGGCGGGGCGCTCGGGATGACGGGCGCCCCGGTCATGGCATGCGAGGCCGCGCTCAGGAGCGGCGCGGGTCTCGTGACCTGCGCCTGCCCCGCCCACCTCGTCGCGATCATCGCCGCGAAGCTCGTCGAGGCCATGACGTTTCCCCTGCCGACCGATGCGCAGGGCTGTCTCAATGCCGATGCGCTGCGGATCCTGACGGCGTCCGCCGATCGTTTCGATGCCTTCGTCATCGGGCCGGGCCTCGACGGCCGCGACGGAACGCGGGATTTCGTGCGCGCGCTCATCGACGGCGTGCGGCGGCCCTCCGTGGTCGATGCCGGCGGGCTGCGCGCCTTCGACGCGCAGCATCCCGTGCCGGCGCACTGCGTCGCGACGCCGCACCCGGGCGAGTTCGCCTTCATGACCGGCGCGACCGCGGCCGACATCCAGCGCGACCGGCGGGCCGCGGCATTTCAGTTCATGGAGCGGAACGACGGCATTCTCGTCCTCAAGGGGTCGGGAACGATCGTCTGCGCCAAGGACCGCTTCTGCGTGAACCCGACGGGCAACCCCGGGATGGCCACCGGCGGCGCCGGCGATGTCCTCGCGGGGATTCTCGGCGCGCTGCTCGCGCAAGGGTGGGACCCGTTCCAGGCCGCGATGCTCGGCGCGTGGCTTCACGGGCGCGCGGGCGACCTGGCATGCGGCGAGCTCGGAGAGGAGAGCGTCATCGCCGGCGACATCACGGCGCACCTCCCGGGCGCGATCAGGGAGCGCAAGGCGGGCTCCGGAGGGCGGCCGTGAAAGAGGTGCATGCCGCGGTGTGCGACCGGCGCGATGCGGGCGACGGCATCTTCGTGCTCGGCCTCCGCACGGCGCTTGCGCGGGAGATCACGGCCGGACACTTCGTCAACGTCAAGGTCGGGGAGATCGAGCCCTTTCTCAGGCGGCCCTTCAGCGCGGCCTGGTGCGACGGCGACACCATGGAGCTGCTGATCCAGACGCGCGGCCGCGGCACGAGGATCCTCGCGCAGGCCGCGCCGGGGACCGTGCTCTCGCTTCTCGGCCCGCTCGGCACGCCGTTCGACCTCGACGCGCTGGCGGCCGCCCCGGGCGTGGATCTGCTCGCCGGCGGCGTCGGCTCGGCCCCCCTGATCCTCCTTGCGGCGCAGCTCAGGGCCCGCGCGCCGAAGCTCCCGGTGCGGCTGTTCCTCGGCGCGCGCACGCGCGCGCTGCTTCCGGAGCCCGACGTCGCCTCCGCGCGCGTGCCCGGGACGATGCTTGCGACCGATGATGGAACGGCCGGATATCGGGGCGCCGTCACGGGGCTGTTCGAAGAGCGCCTTCGCCCGGCGCACATCGTGTGCGCCTGCGGTCCCACCGGCATGCTGGAGGCGGTCAGGAAGCTCGCCGCCGCGCGCGGCCTGCGATGCTTCCTGTCGCTCGAAGCCGAGATGGCCTGCGGATTCGGGGTCTGCCAGAGCTGCGTCGTGCGCCTGGCGAACGGCGCCTACGCGAGGGTGTGCGATGACGGCCCGGTGTTCGACGCCGCGGCTCTCGCGCCCCTGTGCGCCGATCAATAGCCGATGTCGAACGTGCGCTCCGCGCCCGTGGGGGCCGACTCGTCCGCGTCCACGCGGTCGACGCGCGCGTGCGTCGGCCCGCGCCTGCACCAGGCGAGCAGCAGTTCGACCTTGTCGGGGGGGCCCTCGGCGATGACCTCGACGCTCCCGTCCGCCATGTTGCGCACGCTGCCCGCCACGCCCAGGCGGCGCGCCTGCCTGCGCGTTTCCGCGCGAAAGCACACGCCCTGGACGATGCCGTAGACGCGCGCGTGAACTCGACGTGCAGCGGTGTCCATCGAAGGCTACAGCCTCATTGTGTACAATCGATGGCGCACCCGCAAGCACGGAGGACTACGGCGTGGAGACGAGCGTTGCGGCCGACATCGATGCCCTGGCGCCGCGCCACGGTTTCTTTGCCTGGGGCGCGGCCGATGCCGGCGAGGTTGCGGACCGCGAGCGTTATCTCGACTTCCTGGCGCGCGGGTATCACGGCGCCATGGACTATCTGGCGCGCAACAAGGACCTGAGAATCGATCCCCGGCGCCTCGTCCCCGGCGCGCGCTCCGTGCTCGTGTTTCTGCGCTCGTACGCGTGGCCCGCGTGGCCGGCGCCGGGCGGCCATGCGCGCGTGGCGGCATACGCCCGCGGGCGGGACTACCACGCGTCCATGAAGAACGACCTGCGCGGGATCGCCGCGCGGCTCGGCGAGGGCCGCGCGCGGGTGTTCGTCGACACGGGGCCGGTCCTGGAACGTTACTGGGCGCGCGCAAGCGGCCTGGTCTCGCTGGGCAGGAACGGCCTGTGCCTCAGATCCGATGCGGGGAGCAAGTTCTTCATCGGCATCATCATCACGACGCGGCACTGCCCTCCCGCGGGGACCGCGCCGCCCGATCTCTGCGCCGGCTGCGATCTGTGCCTGCGAAGCTGTCCCACGGGCGCGCTGGTCGCGCCGTACATTCTCGATGCGACGCGCTGCCTTTCCTATCTCACGATCGAGCACCGCGGCACGATCCCGCCGCCGCTCCGCGCGGCCATGGGCGCGACGGTGTTCGGATGCGACCGATGCCAGGATGTCTGTCCCCACAATCGCGCCCCCGCGGTCGCGGGTCATGTCGATGCGCGACCGCGCCCGCCGCTCGCCGCCCCGAGCCTCGGCGACATCCTCTCGTGGAACGATGCGTCGTTCCGGGCCATCACGGCCGAGAGCGCCGTTGCGCGCGCCCCCCTGAGGTGCATCCATCGCAACGCCCTGATCGTGGCCGCCAACAGCGGCAATCGCGCCGTCATCGAGGCCTACGCCCGGCGTCCGCTCGACGCGGAGCTGGCCGCACTCGCGGCCGATCTGCTGGCGTCGTAGCCGCCGCGCGGCGGGTTCGGAATGCGCGCCGAGCTATGCGCGTGGTTTTCGTAGCCGTTCACGGTTTTCTCGCCGTGTGCGGGTACATGGACAGGTGTCATCTGACGCAGAAGAAACCACAGAGGCACAGAGAAGAACACGGAGAGAGAGCACCGCACTTGACATGGAGCCGCGCAACGTCTCGCGTTTCGTTCTCTGTGGCCTCTGTCTTCTCTGTGGTGAATCAGAAAGAGCGCCACGAAGGACGCCGGAATGTGATGTACTGAACGCGGAGATTCGCATGTTCGGGATGCCCTGTGAGCGGTTACCGGTTTTCTTCTGGGGACGCAATCCCTCCCGGAGCAAGAAGTTACGTCCTCGGGCCCTCCCCGGGCACGAGGCCGGTGGACAGCCGCCGCGCGGGAAGGCATACTGTTATGGGAAGTTCCTGTAATGTACGTTCGCTGCACGGCGGGTGCCGGGAGGGGAAGCGATGAACTGGGTTGACCTCGTTCTCATCGGAGTGCTCTGTTTCTCGCTCAGCGTCGGCTTTCAGCGCGGGCTGCTCAAGCAGCTCATCACGATCGGCAGCGTCGTCCTGGGCATCGTGCTGGCCGGGAAGTATCATGCGCCGCTTGCCGGGCGGATCGAGTTCGAGTCCTTCGTCGACAGCATGGGCCTGAGGACCGTGTCGATCGGCGCGTATCTCGGCATCTTCGTGCTCACGTTGCTCGTCGCGCAGGGCTTCGGCCACGCCATGCGGCGTGCGATCGAGCACGAGCCCCTCGGCCAGATCGACAGCCTCTTCGGGGCGCTGCTCGGCGGGGCGAAGGCCTGCCTTCTGTGCGGCGTCATTGCGCTGGGCGTGCTCGAGCTTCTGCCCGCCAAAGGCGTGTGCGCCGAGGTGAACCGCTCCTACCTCGCGCCGCGGCTCGCGTACACGATCAAGGAGGCATTCAACCAGCTTCCCCTCGAGTACCGGCGCGGAATCGATGCGTTCGTGCAGGCGCAGCAGCCGATCGCGCTCGCGCCGCAGGCATCCGGCAAGGGAAAGACCTGCGCGCAGACCTCGGACCCCGAGAGGCGCAAGGGCAGGGCATGACCGCCGCCGCGGCGGACGCGGCGTCAGGCGTTGATGCACTCGTCGTGCGGCTTGACCTGGCCCGCGACGCCGAGCTTCTTCACCTTGTACCTGATCGAGCGGTACGTCAGCCCCAGGATCCTGGCGGCCTGCGCCATGTTTCCTCCCGTGCGGGCCAGCGCGGCCTCCAGGTATCGCCGCTCGTGCGCGCTCACGAGCGCCTCGAGGTCGATGCCGCCCTCCGGGATGGCGACGCCGTCCGCGCCCGCCGCCGGCAGGCGATCCTGGGCCCGCGTGCTGCGCAGCTCGATCTCCGCGATCATCGGGCCGTCGGCGAGCGCCACGTAGCGCTGGATCACGTTCTCGAGCTCGCGCACGTTGCCGGGCCAGTCGTGACGGAGCAGCGTTTCCTGCGCCTGCGGCGAGATGCCGCGCACGTCCTTTGCCATGCGCGATGAGTACTTCGCGAGGAAGTACCCCGCAAGCAGCGGAATATCCTCCTTGCGATCCCTGAGGGGCGGCACTTCCAGCGGGATGACGTTGAGCCGGTAGTACAGATCCTCCCTGAGGGCGCCGCTGGCGATGTCGCGCTCCATGTCCCGATTCGTCGCCGCGATGATGCGCGCATCGAACGGCACCGGCGCGGTGGAGCCGAGGGGCATCACCTTCCGCTCCTCGATCACCCTGAGGAGCTTGACCTGGGTCTTGGGGCTCATCTCGGCGATCTCATCGAGGAAGAGCGTGCCCTTGTCCGCGACCACCAGGAGCCCTTTCTTGTCCTCGGCCGCCCCGGTGAACGCGCCCCGCAGGTACCCGAAGAGCTCGCTCTCGAGCAGCGTCTCGGGAAACGCGCTGCAGTTGACCGAGATGAACGGGAATGCCGCGCGCGTCGACCTGCAATGGATGCTGCGGGCGACCAGCTCCTTTCCCGTGCCGCTCTCGCCCCGGACCAGGACCGTCGAGTCGGTCGGCGCCACCTGCTTGACGAGCGTGAAGAGGTCGCGCATGCGCTGGTTCGTGCCGACGATGAGGGGCCCTTTCTCATCGAGGAGCTTGCCCAGGCCGTCCTCGCGCAGTTGCCGGTGCTCGATCGCCCGGTTGATGATCTTCAGTATCTCCTCGGTCACGAACGGCTTGCGCACGTAGTCGAACGCGCCCAGGCGCATGGCCTCGGTGGCGCTGTCCCACGTGGAGTAGGCCGTCATGATCACGACGGGCGTCTCGGGACGCATGGCGCGCAGCTTCTCCAGCAGGCGCAGCCCCCCCATGCCCGGCATGCGGATGTCCTGGATGATCAGATCGAAGCGCTCCTTCTCGCAGCGCGCGAGCGCTTCCTCGCCGGTGGCGGCGGTGGTGACCGCGAAGCCGCGCTTGGCGAGCACTATTTCCAGGAACTCGCGCAGGCCGTGCTCGTCATCGACGACGAGGAGCCGCGTTCCCCTCACGTCCATACGGTCTCCCGCGCATCGATCCGGCGGGCCTCCGGCGCCGGCGATCCGACCGGCAGCCATACGCGGAAGGTCGTGCCCGTTCCGGGAACGCTCTCCACGCCTATTTCCCCGCCGTGCAGCAGCGCGATCCTGTGCGCCATTGCGAGCCCTATGCCCGTCCCCCGCGCCTTCTGCGAGAAGAAGGGAGTGAAGATCCGCTCCTGGTACTCGTGCGGTATCCCGCAGCCGTTATCCTCGACGGAGAGGGCGATCCCGGGCGCATCGCCGCGGCCCCGCGCGTATCCCGCCCGCAGGCGAACCATGCCCGCGGCCTGTCCGATCGCATCGAGCGCGTTGATGCCCAGGTTCAGCAGCAACTGCGTCAGAAGGTCGCGGTCCACCCATGCCTCGGTGCGGGCGCACGGCCGCTCCACGCGGATCTCCGTGCGTTCCGTGCGCGCCCTGAGCAGCTCTCCCACGTGCGTCATGAGTTCGCCGACATCGACCTTGGTCACCGCCAGCGTGCGCAGGCGCGCGAAGTTCAGGAACTCGTCGATGATGCCGTCCACGCGCCTCGCCTCGCGCCGCATGATCTCGCACAACCGCAGCGTATCGGCCGCCAGATTCGGCTCCTGCGCGATTTCCTCGGCGCACCCGCACATCGACGCGAGCGGATTGCGCACCTCGTGCGCAATGCCGCGGGCAACCTCGGTCAGCTCCTCGAGCCTCGCGATCCTCCGCGAGGCCGCCTCGACCTCGCGCCGCAGCGTCAGGTCCTGGAGCAGCGCCACGGCGCCCCGCGGCCTGCCCTTGGCGTCGCGCAGCACGCTGGCGGTCACGAGCGCCGGTAGCGTGCTGCCGGCGGTGCCGTCGCAGATCGTCTCCCACTGGCCCTCCGCGCACGTCCGCAGCTTGTCCGCGACGAAATCGCGCACCTTCCGGCCGGCGAGCACATCGATGGGATCCCCCTCGAAGCGCCTGCCGGGTTCGAGCCCCAGCAGATGCCGCGCGCGCTCGTTCAGGGCCAGGATCCGCCCGCCGTGGTCCGCGGCGACGAGCCCCTCCGCCATGTTCTCGATGATCTCCTCGGTGAGCCGCTCGGCCTCGTCCGCTCCCTTGACCAGGTGCGAGCTCAGCAGGGACACGCCGTGGAAGGCGAGGCCGTAGGTGAACAGATACGACGCCAGCCGCCAGGAGTAGTCGGCGCCCGAGCCGCCCTCGCGCACGGACGGAATCATGCACGCGAGCGCCAGGATGATCGTCGCGCCGCTCGAGCACACGAACGCGCCTTCGGCGCTCAGCACGGTGCTCGCGGCGAAGATGCTGGCGAAGAACAGCGGGCAGAACACGCTGCCGGCGCCGCCCGTGAAGGCCACGAGCAGCCCCTCCATGCACAGGTCCACCGCCACCTGGACCGTGATGAAGAGCCGGAGGCGCCGGACCCAGCGCAGGATCGCGCACGCCGCGATCGCCTCGAGCGAGTACGCGGCGATGATGGCATGCGGGAGCGCGCCGCCGGCGGCCGGCGCGCCGGGCTCCCGGCTCGCGCTCCAGAGGTGGATGAGCACGAACCCCGAGAGCGCGATCACGAGCCTCAGGACGAGGAAGTGCCGTACGTGCGTCCCGCTCCGCATAGACCTCGCACCCTCGGCGCTTCGCCGCGCCGGAAACTCACTTGTTGATGCTGCCGATCATCTTGAAGATGGGCATGAAGACGGCCAGAACCATGCCGCCGACGAGCACGCCCATCGTGGCGATCATCAACGGTTCGATCAGGCTCGTGAGGCTCTCGACGGTCGTCTTGACCTCCTGATCGTAGAATTCCGCGATCTTCTCGAGCAGCGACTCGAGGGCGCCCGTGCGCTCCCCCACCGAGATCATGCGCGTCACCATCAGCGGGAACACCTTCGTGCGCGACAGCGGCTCGCCGAGCGTCTCCCCCTGCCGCACGCTCTCGCTCGCCTGGGCGATCGCGTTCGACACGATGACGTTGCCGCTGGTCTCGCAGACGATCTCCAGCGCTCCCAGGATCGGCACGCCGCTCTGGATGAGCGTGGCGAACGTGCGGCTGAAGCGCGAGAGCGCCACCTTGGAGAACAGCGGGCCGAAGACCGGCAGGTGCAGCATCACCCAGTCCTTCTGCACCTTGCCGCGGTTCGTCTTCGTGTAGAGCACCAGGCACACGAACGCGGCGATGATGCCGGCCCCGCACAGGAGGAAGTTCTCGCGCATGACCTGCGATGTCGCCAGCAGCGCCTTGGTGATCGCGGGAAGCTCCACGTTCATGGCGATGAACATGCTCTTGAACTTCGGGATGATGAACACCAGCAGGAAGATCGTGATGCCGAGGATGAGGATCAGGGACACGACGGGATACGTCATCGCCGAACGGATCTCCTGCCGCAGCGCGGCGGCCGCCTCCTGGTAGCCCGCGAGGCGGTTGAGCACCGTGTCGAGCTGGCCGCTGGCCTCGCCGGCCTTGAGCATGTTCACGTAGATCTTCGGGAATATGCGCGGATGGCGGCCGAAGGCCTGGGAGATGTCCTTGCCGGTCCGCAAGTCCGATACGATCTCGCCGAGGACCAGCTTGAAGCCGACGTTGGAGGCCTGCTCCTGCAGGATCTCGAGCGATTCGACCACCGGAATGCCTGCGGAGATCATGGTCGAGAGCTGGCGCGTGAAGACGACCATGTCCTGCGACTTGACGTTGGCGCCCTTGACGCTCCCGCCGCCCACGCTCAGGTTGAAAAGTCCCCGCTTGGTCTCGCCGCCTTTCGACGCGGCGGCCGCCTTGCCGCCCGTGACGCCGAGCACCGTGAGCCCCTGGCGCCGCAGCGTGCCGACCGCATCCGTCTCGTTTTCGGCGGTGACGGTTCCGCTCACCGTCCTGCCGGCGGCGTTCTTGGCGCGATACTGAAAGCGCATGCGCTACCTCCTTCCGCTAGTCCCCCGACGTCGAGCGGAGGACCTCCTCGATCGTTGTCTTCCCGCGGAGAACGTTCAGCAGTCCGCACCGGCGCAGACTGATCATGTTCTCCTTCATCGCCTGATCCTTGATGTCGATGGCCGACCCGCCGCCGATGATGATGCGCCTGATCGCCTCGGTGATCGGCATGCTCTCCAGGATGGCAAACCGGCCCGCATAGCCGCCTTTGCAGCGGTTGCAGCCGACCGCCTCGTAGAGCTTCAGATCCTTCAAGTCCTCTTCCAGGAACCCTAGCTCGAGGAGCCGTTCCCTGGGCGGCAGCGGGTCCATGGGCCGCTTGCACTCGCCGCACAGGCGCCGCCCGAGCCGCTGGGCGACGACGCACACGACGCTGGATGCCACCAGGAAGCGGTCCACCCCCATGTCCACGAGGCGCGTGATCGTCGAGGGCGCATCGTTGGTGTGCAGCGTCGAGAACACCAGGTGGCCCGTGAGCGCGGCCTTGATCGCGATCTCGGCGGTCTCCAGATCGCGGATCTCGCCGATCATGATCGTGTCGGGGTCCTGGCGCAGAATGGAACGCAGGGCGGCCGCGAAGGTCAGGCCCCGCTTGACGTTCACCGGCACCTGGATCACGCCCTGGAGCTGGTACTCCACGGGGTCCTCGACCGTGATGATGTTGTCCTCGGGGGAGAGCACCTCCGTGATGGAGGAGTACAGGGTGGTCGATTTGCCGCTGCCGGTCGGCCCCGTGACGAGGAACATCCCGTACGCCGTGGAGATCGCCTTGCGGACGTCCTTGAGCGCCTTCTCCTCGAATCCCAGCTTGTCGAGATTCAGGCTCAGGTTCGATGAGTCCAGGAGCCGCAGCACGGCCTTCTCGCCGTGGACCGTCGGCAGGATGGAGACGCGGAAGTCGATCTGCCGGCCCTCCACCTTGAGCTGGAACTTGCCGTCCTGAGGCACGCGGCGCTCGGCGATGTCCAGGCCGGACATGATCTTGATCCGGCTGATGATCGCGTTGTGCATCTTCTTGGGGGGCGACATCGCCTCCCTGAGCACGCCGTCGATCCTGTACCTGACCTTGACTTCCTTCTCGTAGGGCTCGATGTGGATGTCGCTGACCCTGTCGCGGATGCCCTGGTAGATCACCAGGTTCGCGAGCTTGATGACGGGCGAGTCGTCGGAGTTCTGCATCTCCTCGATGGAGAACTCCTCGGTCTCCGCATCCTCGTCCTTGAGCTCCATCTCGGAGTTGTCCATGTTCTCGATGAGGTCCTGGACCATCTTCTCGCCCTGACGGTACACGCGGTCGATCGCCTCGGCGATCATCGCCTCCGTGCTGACGACCGGGCGGATCGCGCACCCCGTCACGATCTTCAGGTCATCGAGCTTGAGAATGTCGAACGGGTTGGCGACGGCGAGCGTGAGAATGTCGCCGATCTTGGAGACCGGGACCACCGTGTAGTACTTGGCCACGTTCTCGTTGAGGATCTCCTTGACGGCGTCGTCGGGCGAGATCTTGCGCACGTCGACCGGCGGCAGGCGCGCCTCGCGCGCGAGCAGCGCGAGCAGCTCCGGCTCCTTGATGAAGTCGTTGGCCACGACCGCCTGGCTCAGGGGCACGTTTTTCTGCAGGCTGAACTCGGTCGCGGCGGCAAGCTGCGCCTCCGTGAGGAGGTCGGTGCGGCCGAGTATGCTCCGCAGGCGCTTGTCTAACGTGGTGGTGGCGCGCGACATGGCTTCGGTATCCCGCCTCACAACTGCTTCTGGAACAGTCGCTTCAGGTCTTCCACATCCGAGCTGTGGCTGAGCGCCTCGTCGTACGTGACCTGGTGGCTGCGGTACAGCTCGAACAGCGCCTGGTTCATGGTCCGCATGCCGAACCGGCCGCCGGTCTGGATGATCGAGCCGATCTGGTGGATCTTGTCCTCGCGCACGAGCGCGCGGACCGCCTGGTTGCACACCATGATCTCCGCGGCCAGCGCGCGCCCGCGTCCGTCCGCCCGCGGGAGGAGCTGCTGGCAGAACACCGCCTCCAGCGTGAACGAGAGCTGCGTGCGCACCTGCTGCTGCTGGTGGGCGGGAAAGACGTCGATCACGCGGTTGATCGTCTGCACCACGTCGCTCGTGTGCAGCGTCGCGAACGTGAGGTGACCCGTCTCGGCGATGGTCAGGGCGGCCTCGATCGTCTCCATGTCGCGCATCTCGCCCACCATGATCACATCCGGATCCTGGCGCAGCACCGTGCGGAGGGCCTTCCCGAAGCTGAACGTGTCCTCGCCGACCTCGCGCTGGTTGACGAGCGATGCCTTGTTCCGGTGGACGAACTCGATGGGATCCTCGACCGTCATGATGTGGTCGTTGAACGAACGGTTGATGAAGTCGATCAGCGCCGCCAGGGTCGTGGACTTGCCGCTGCCCGTCGCGCCGGTCACGAGGATCAGCCCCTTGGGCTTGGCGCACAGCGCCTCGCAGATGTCCTGCGGAAGCCCGAGCCCGCTCATGGGCTTGATCTCGAACGGGATCACGCGGAGCACCGCGCCGACCGAGCCGCGCTGCATGAAGACGTTCGTGCGGAACCGGCCCAGGCCGGCGATGCCGAACGCCATGTCGAGCTCGTGCTCCTTCTCGAATCTCAGGATCTGATCGTTGTCGAGAATCGAGTACACGAGCCGCTGCGTCGCGTCGCCGTCCAGGATATCGAACTCCGTCTTCACCAGCCGGCCGTTGATGCGGACGAGCGGAGCCGACCCGGCCGAGATATGCAGGTCGGAGCCGCCGCGCTCGACGAGTTGCTGCACCAGTTCCTCCATCGTGACCATCGGAGTTACCCCCTGTAGCGCGAATACATTCCCCCCTCGCGATGGAATACTACCATCCCCGCGCGCACGCCTGCCCGAAGGCGGCCGGGCGGCGCGCCGGAAGCGCTCGTACGCAGTGGCGGCGGGCGGTTATCGGAAGGCGGCGGGGATCGCGCGCGCGGAGCGCCGCCGGGGATGGGGAGGTCGGGGCCGGCCGGCCCGTGCTACTGGATGATCACGATCTCCACGCGCCGGTTCTTCTGGCGGCCGGCCGCGGTCTCGTTCGAGGAGACGGACTTGTAGAAGGCCCACCCCTCCGCATGCATGACGCGGGGATCGACGCTTCTGCTCTCAAGGTACCTGAGGACGGCGGACGCCCGGTCGCAGGACAGCTCCCAGTTCGAGGGATACCTGGCGCGCGTCGCCTTGATGGGCTCGTTATCGGTATGACCCTCCACGCGGATGTCCTTGCCGCGGTACTTCTCGTTGATGATGTCCGCCACCTGCACGAGCGTCTTCTTGCCGCGGTCGGTGAGCTCGCTGCTCCCCGAGCTGAAGAAGATCTGATCGTTCAGGACGACG
>JBFZCA010000295.1:0-2852 GCA_041308205.1 Planctomycetota bacterium
TCGAAGCGCCACGCGCAATGGGCCGCGCCGCCCATCAGATCGAGAAGCTCGGCCGACTCGCCGAGGGCATCGGCCGGCGCGCGCGGCTCGAGTGCCGTCCCCCCCAGGCCGGTGACCGTGAGCTGGCACGCGATGGTCGTGCCGCCCGCGCGCAGCCTCTCGAGAAGGGCGCCGCCCCGCTCCATGACGCCCCGCGGGTTCTTGGTCCACACCTGAAGAATCCACGGCGGCCCGTACGCGTCGGCGACCGCGTGCAAATTCTCCCAGACCTCGGGCACGCGTGCGGGGTCGGTGCGCCGCGTGCAGTCGATGTAGGTCGCATCGCCGACCCTCGCGAGATAGGCCGCGTAGTCCTGGAGGCGGAAGTTCCTTCCGGGCATGCGTGCGCCCGCGCTCAACGCGCGTCCCAGGTGACGACGTAGCGGCCCGCGCGCGGCATCCCGGCCGTGACGCACAGCCGTTCGTTCTCCCACGCGCACTCGACCGGCCCGAGATCCTCGCAAGCGCCGGCGCTCAGCGCGCGCACCCGGACGCGCGAGGCCTCCGCGCCCGGCGGGAGCGCAAGACCGATGCGGAACTCCCTCTCGCGCGGGTACGGGAACACGATCAGGCGGCCGGGCTCGCGGTCGATCTTCACGGCGCCGTCCGTCGCGACCTTCCCGAAGTCGACCCACGTGCCGGGCGGATTGCGATGCGCGGCGAAGTCGGCCTCGGGCACGACCCCGGGCGGCGCGCTGCCCGGCGCGGTCTTCTCGCACGCGACGGCGGTGATTCTCCCGCCGTCGCGCGCGACCTTCAGCCGCGCGATCAGAATCCGATTCCCGCCGCCATCGAATCCCTTCAGGCGCACGCGCTCGCCCTTGAAAAGGCCGATCACGAGGTCGTACGTGTCGTACTCGCCGCTCACCGAGAACTCCCACGGGCCGTCCGCGATGACCTCGCCCTTGCGCCACGCGCTCGTCGGCCGCGGCAGGGCGTGGTCCTGCTGGAAGACGATGCGGTCGCCGCCCGCGCTCAGCGGGTTCACGGCGTGCACGAAGCAGTTGAGGTCCTCCTCCAGCGTGTCGTCGACGATCCACTCGTACGTGACGCGCACGCGGCCGCCGCCCAGGTCCGCGAAGTCCCTCAGGCGCGGCTCGATGTCCTTGCGGCCGCGCACATACGGTGTGTCGAACCAGGTGCGCGCGTCGGCGAAGACGTACTCCGGGCACTCGGCGTAGTCGGCGATGGCATCGCCGCGAAGCTCGGTCGACGCTTCGGTGCCGGGCCCGCGTGCGAGGAACCCCCACTGCGGGAGCACGCGGCTCTCGACGCGCCACGGCTCCTCGCGCCAGTTCACCCACAGGGTGAGGCCGCTGTCGTACGTCACGCGCTGCCGCGACGTGTCGCCCGCGACGAGCGCCGCGCTCGCCGTCACGAACGCGCCGTCGACCTCGTAGCGGATCGCGACCGGCCGCGCCGTGCCGTAGAGCCGCTGCACGGCGTGCATGAGGTGGTGCTCCCTGACGACGGCGTTGACGTTGTGGACGAGGACCGCGCCGAGAAACCCCGCGTGGCCGTACGCGAGCTCCATCGCGCGGTACTTGTCGAGCTGGGCGATGCTGCCCGCATCGACTCCCCACGCGGCCTCGTAGCCGCGGCGGAACCAGCGCTCGTAGTACCCCATGCCGTGGTTCACCATCTGCGGGTGCAGCTTCAGGAGATCGAAGTCCGGGAACGGCGCGTGGTCCTCGCCGCCCGCGACCTGCGCCTCGACGCCGTCGCAGCGCCCCGCCCAGTAGAAGTGGTTCGCGCCCTCGCCGAAGAGCGGCCCGCCGTGCGCGTCGCGCTCGTACTGGAAGAGCTCGCCGTCGAGCTCGACCTTGGCGCGCGCCATGGCGCACATGGGCTGCCCCGCCTCGTGGTCGAGCTGGTGCCATGGCGGGACGCAGGTGTGCACATCGAGGTACGCCGCGGTCGTGTCGTAGCGCCGGTGGATCTCGGGCGAGTTCCGCCGCGCGTAGCCGAGCGCCCGGTTGCACTTCAGGCCGAAGCTCTGGACCTTGGTGCCGGCGTTGTACCAGGCGGGCGACGGCCTGCCGTCGGCGAGCAGCACGCGCGCGGCGGCATCGTACGAGGGCGCGTCGGGATAGAGGTCGATGTAGTTCTCGTGGAGCGACCAGATGTGGCCGCACTCGTTCGCGACTCTTCCGAAGGCCCGCATGCCCTCCTCGCCGCCGTACCTCGGGTCGGCGGGAATGTGATCGGGCAGCTTGACATCGTAGCCGTAGCGCTGCCACACGTGCTGGATGATCGCGATGTGGCGAACGCCGTTGTCCGCAAGCTCCCTGAGCTTCTCGGCATCGCCCGCATAGCCGTTCTCGTGGTGGCCCCAGATGTCGAGCATGATGCGCGGCCCGAGCGCGGCGAGGTACGGCGAGGGCTCATGCGGAATGTTGGGGAGCACCTCGCCCACGTCGGGCGAGACGGCGACGTAGCCGCGTTCTCTGAGCGGGTTGCGCGCGCCATCGGTCATGCGGTCGTAGACCGCCGCACCCTGGGGGCATTGCGAGGCGTTGGAGCAGGTCCAGTCGAGATACCGGCACGCGAAGACGTTCTCCGCCGGCAAGTAGGCGACGAAGCCCGCCAGGTAGGGAACGTTGAACGTCGTGCGCAGCGGCGCCGCCGCCTCGCCGAGCGAGAAGCCGCTCACGCGCGGCGCCGCGCATGCGGCCTCGACCGTGAGGGCTTTCCCCTCGATGCCGAACGTCCAGACGATGCGAAGCGGCGCGCCCGCGATCTCGTAGTCCCAGACGATCTCGAGCGTGCCGCCGGCACGATCGAGCGCAACCTCGGCCGCGCCGCCGCCGCGG
>JBFZCA010000296.1:0-9381 GCA_041308205.1 Planctomycetota bacterium
CCCTATTCGGTCGCGTCGCGGCCGCGACGATTGAGCGAATCCGCAGGCGTAGTGAAGATACGTCGAGGAATTCGCGATTGAGGAGCGGTCGAAGATGGCGCCCTAAGAGGGACGGCCGTCAGAACGTCTGCCGGGGCGGTTCCTTGCCCGGCGCCGCGGGCGGCGTCTGGGAGGGCGGGCGCTCGGAAGCCTCGGCCTTGACCTCCACGGCCTGAACCGACAGCAACCGGCCGCTGCGCGCGTCGAACGTCGTCATCGACGCCATGCCGCCGAAGAAGTCCACGTGCCTGAGCACGGCGGCCACGCGCGGAACGAAGGCGAACAGGCGCCGCACGTTCTCGGCCCCCGGCTCGCCGGCGGGGACGAACGCGGCGCCCATGCCGGCCATGGTGAGCACCTGGGAAAGGTTGACGATGAGCCGCCCCAAGTCCATGTACGAGTACGAGAGGACCGGTCCCGGCACGATCAGCCCCAGCAGGCGGTAATCCTCCCGCCACAGGAAGGGCGAGTCGCCCGCGTTGTCCCCCCGCAGGCTCTGGATGAGCACGTCGGCGTCGGTGCTGAAGTAGAACGTGTCGTCGCGCACTCCCCAGGCGAAGGCTCCCATGGGAAGGCCGCCGAACCGCGCGCACCTGAGCGAGGGAAAGCCCTCGAGGGGCTCCACGCTGAGGATCTGGCGCAATTCCCCGGCGAGCACGTTCCGTTCGATGGCGTCGAGGCATCGGCCCACGGCGGCGGCATCGCGCACGCGCACCATGGCCACGGATTGATCCACCGAGCCGAGCAGCGACGGTTTCATGCTCTTGACCTGGTACTGGAGCTGCGCGCCCGTCAGCATGCGGGCGAACTCGCCCGGCTCGATGCCGAGCGTCTCCCGGAACTCGGCGCAGAAGCTCTCGACCTGCTCCGCCCCCAGGTGCTTCTTCAAGACCGCGAGCACCGTGTGCACGACCGGCGCGGGATCGCTCCCCGCCTGAAAGGCCACGGACGTCGCGCCCGCCGGCACCCGCTCGAAGGGCACGAGCTCGAGCTCGCTCCCGAGCAGCATCTTCCCGATGGGCGTCTCGCGCCAGGCGCCGGCCAGGGCGGTGACGGATGCCGCCCTGAAGATGCGGCCTTCGGTCCACGACACGCCCGCGGCGTACGAGCACAGGCGCAGCACGCCCAGTTCCGCCATCACGTCCCCGGCCACGGCGGCGACGGCGGCCGCGGGGCCCTCCTCGGGCCGCGGGAGCGCGGCGAGCGCCCGGGCGCCCAGGGCGCCGAGCTGCTCCAGATCCAGGAAGTACGCCGAGTCCTCGGGCTCGGGAAGCAGCGCGGCGGCGGCGCGCCATTTCGCATTCGCGAGCATGCTCGGACGCTGCCCGGCCCGAGTCGCCTCGACCGCATCGACCGGCGCCCGCCCCGATGCCAGGACGACGAGGTCATCGAGCCTCGCCAGGCACACCTCGACGCCCTGCGCCCGCGGCGACGTGAACACGACGCGCCATTGGCCCTCGGTCGCCGCGACGACCGCGTTCCCGGCCATGCGTGCGACCGCCCCGAGGCACTCGGCCAGCTCCCGGTAGGCACGGGCCGGATCGGCCGGCTTGACGATGATCCTGACGGCGGGCGCGGGCGCCGAGTCGACTGCGATCACGCCCTCCGCGAGCAGGTTGCCGTAATCGACCCGGCCGAACACCTCCGCCGCCATGGCGGCGCCGCCCTGCATGCCGAGACGCGCCTGCATGCCGCCGAGCTGCTCGACGAGATCGAGCAGCGCCTCGCCGAACTTGGCCTCGTTCGCGCGGACCAGCACCCTGTCGATGTGCGCGCGCACGAAGGCGCGCTCCGGATTGAGGCGCCACCAGGCGGCCGCGGCGACATCCCGGGGAACGACGCCGAGAAGGGTCCCCTGCGCGGGCTGCGCCGACAGGACCCCCGAGAACACGATTGCAAGCAGACACGGCATAGGTTCCTCCTCGGGCGCCGGCGCCGCGGCCTCGGCGAGGGCGGCCGCGAGGCGCTCCTCCTCATTCTAACCGGGACCGGACGCGCGCAACAGTCTCGGGGCGGCCGCGGCGGCGCATGATCAGCGCTGCGGACGGCGGCGGCTCACGCCGGCACGGCGCGCGTCACCGCCATGATCTCGTAGACCGCTTCGCCGGACGGCAGGGCCACCGTCACGACATCGCCGACCTCGTGGCCGAGAAGCTGCCGGCCGACGGGCGAGAGGTAGCTCAGCACGCCATCGCGCAGATCGCCATCCCACGGGCCGAGCAGGCGCCAGGTATGCAACTGGTTGTCGGTCGAGTCCTTGACGGTCATCTCGCACCCGAGCGAGACGCGGCCTTCCTGGAACATCTCCGGCGTGATCAGGCGTACCTTGCGCAGATCGGTCTCGATCTCGCTCGCGCGCTGCGTCTGCCGGTCGCGCTTCTCCAGGGCCGCGGTCCACTCGGCGTTCTCGGCCAGGTCGCCGAACTCCTGCGCCTTGCCGATCTCGACGAACGTCTTGGACAGCTCCACGTGCACGAGCTGCTGGAAATCGTTCTGCCGCTTCTTCAACCCGGCCGCCGTCGCGTAGATGATCGAGTCATCGACGCGGGACCCGGTGGTCGGCTCGCGCTCCAGCCTGAGCGCCTCGGGCGAGATGACGGCGATGTGCTCGCACATGAGCGCCCGCGTGCCCTCCTTGATCGCGCGGTTGGCCTGAATCTGGGAGTGCAGGTCGTGGAGCGCGTCCTTCGGCACCATGCCGAGCATGGCCCTGAAGGTCTTGTACTTCTCCTTGCCGAAGAGGCTGCGCCCGAACACGAGGTGATCGCGCGCCTGCTCGCGGTACTCCGCGCGCGAGATGAAATCGAGCAGCCCCATGAGGCGCATCAGCACCTCGTGCACCGAGAAGGGCGCGAGGAACGCCTCCCACTGGGGATCGATGCGCTCGCTGTAGAGCCAGAAGAACGGCCAGACGTGGTGCCGCGGCTGCGCCATCACGTCCTGCAGCACGGCCAGGAAGCGCTCCTCGCTCTTGTCGCGGCAGAGCCGCGCCGCCTCCCCGATCGTCGTCATGCCGGCATCGAGGAAGTAGGGAAGCAGGCCGTCGAAGTCGACCGCCTCGGCGACGGCCTTGACCGCGGTGCGGGCGAAATCGGTCACCGCAAGCGCGCGGACGATCGCCGGGCCGTCCTGCCGGCCGCGCAGGAACTCGGCGACGGCGGCCGGCTCCGCGTCCCCGAGCACGTGGCGCAGGAGCAGCGCCTCCGCCTCGCAGGCGGGTCCGCCCGCGAGCTTCGCGACGGCCTCGAGCATCCGTTGGCGGCAGCTCTCGTCCTTCGCGGTCTTGCACAGCCTGGCCGCGGCCGCGCGCTGCTTGGGCCCGCCCATCGTGAACATGTGCATGATCTCGTCCGCAACGTCCCCATCGGACACGGGCGCATCGAGAATCTCGATCGACGGCTTCGCGCCCGTCGCGACGCGCACGCAGGGGTCGCGCTTGGCGGCGGCCTTGACGCGGCTCCACCACGAGGACCACTTCTCGGCGGGAACCAGCCGCGGCACGAGCTTCTCCTTGAGCGCCGCGACGCTCAGGGGCCCCCCGAAGCTCCGCACCATGATCTTCGCCGTCTCCAGCGGATCCTCATCCGACTTCTTCTTGAGCTCTTCGACGCGATCGAACAGATACGCGAAGAAATGATCATCGGGCAGCGCCCTGAAGATGCTCGCCGCCGCGTTGATGGCGACGCGGTGGCCGCGTTTCTCCTGCAGGTCGACGATCATGTGGCCGGCCGCGGGCGCGACCTCGCGGATCTTTCCCGTGCCCCATCCGCCCGGATGCTGCACGTACGAGCCCTCCCGCAGGAGCAGCAGCGTGTCGAGCTTCGCGAACGCCTCCTCGACGCGGCGGCTCGTCTGCACTTCCGAGGCCTTCAGAAACGCCAGCGCCCGTTCCTGCCCCGCGTAGCACTCCTGGAAGGCGGCGATGTACTGCCGGCGCCAGCGCTCCTTGTGCGGCACGCAGCCGCAGATCTCCCGGAGAATCGCCAGGTGCGCCTCCGCGCCCTTCTGCGTGGCGGGCTCGACGAGCTGCGCGAGAAACTCGGCCGCCTTCTCGGCGTCGCCGTGCTCGGCGCACGCGCGCGCGATGGCGCGGAGCTGCTCGAATTTCTCCGGCAGCTTCTCGAGCGCTTCGAGAAAGATGATCTCGACCGCGTCCGTGTCCCCCTTGACGAGCGCTGCGTTGACCTTCGCAAGAACCGGATCCGCCATCGCGTCACCTCGCTTCGGAAAAAAGTCCCCCTATGATACGTGACGCGGGGCCTCCGGGGAAGAGGGCAGGGAACGTCGGGCCGGCGGATCGAGAACCGGTTCAGGATCCGCTCAGAGGGCAGGGTTCGAGCTCGTCGTCCGGCGTCGGGTCGATTCCCGGGTCCGGGAACGGCGCCTTCGGAGGCGTCCCCTGGGTGAAGAGGTAGGCCAGGAGCCAGATCGGGTCGGCGACATCGACCTTGCCGTCGTCGTTGATGTCGATCCGATCGTGGCAGTCCGCGATGATCCTGCCGCTGAAGAGGTGGCCGAGGATCGTCACGGCGTCGGATATGTTGATCTTGGCGTCGACGTTCGCGTCGCCCCGCACGAACACCGCCTCCTCGGGCTCCCGGCAGGCGTAGTGGGCGCGGTCGCAGATCTCGCCCGCCGCCGTGATGACCGCGACGCTCGTGTCGAGCGTGCAGGACGGCGCGGTGAAGCGCAGCTCGCCCTGGTCGCCCAGCACGAAGGCCGTCTCCGCGCCGCCGACGAGCACTAAGGTCACCGCATCCAGGCCCTCGCCCCTCGCGACGAACTGCGTCTCCGCGTCCGGCAGCGCCTCGAGCGGCGCAAGCGAGATTATCACGGGCGCCGGGCCGGACTGGTTGGCCGCGCCGGGAGTCGGCTTCAGGAACCGGGTCAGCGGCTCGCGGTCGCCCGCGAGGCCGATGGACACATCCTCGATCTCGTCGCCGAAGAAGAAGCCGTTGAAGAGCCCGCCGCGGTCCGACAGGAAGATCTCCTCGTGGTCGCCGTTGAGCTGAAACGCGGCGTGGATCTCCTCCACGCCCGGGGCGGGCGCATCCTCGTCGCACCACACGAGCAGCCGCTCGCCGGCCTTCAGAACGAGGCCGAGCGGAAAGGCCCACTTGTGGGGCCGCCGGTAGTTGTCGGTCAGGTAGTACCCGTCCAGCGCGGCGTCCGCGTCCGACGCGTTGCGCACCTCGACCCAGTCATCGAAGTCGCCGTTCGAGTCCTCGCGCGCGGCCAGGTTCATGGGCAGGACCTCGGTGATGACCAGCGGCGGCATCACCGTGCGGCCCGACAGGTACGGGATCCACTGCGTGTCGGGCTCGATGTCGACCGCCGCGCCGCGGTACGCGATGATGCGGAACTCGACGCCGCGCTCGCCCTGCGCCGGAATGGCGGCGGCCCACAGGCCGTCGCCGGCCGCGCCGTCGTCGTGCGCGCCATCGTCGTGCATGGGAATCGCGGGCTGCGGCTCGATCTCGCCCTGGTAGCGGAAGTACAGCTCGATCTTGTCGGCCGGCGTGTCGGCGCACGCAACGCGCGCGGTCACGAGGACCGATGCATCGGCGGCCGGCATCAGCGGCGCGTACGATTCGATGTCGACCTCCGGAGGGTACACGTCATCGGCGAGATTCGCCCGCTCGTTCCCGGCGACGCACCACTGCCGGTCGGGCGTGCCGTCGCCATCGGCATCGAACCCATCGCACGTGCACGTATCGCCCCAGCAGAAGGTCGGCGAGGCCGTCTTCTGCAGCGTGTCGCCGCCGTCCGGCACGCGCGCGAGCGAGATGTCGGGCGTCTGGCAGCCGAACACGATTCCGTCGATCACGGTCGCCTTGTCCCGGGCAACGAGGTACACGGCCTCGCCCTGCTCCTCGAGGCGCAGACTTGCGCGGGCCTCGCCCGTCACGACCGAACCGTCGCAGAGCACCGTGTAGTATCCGCGGCCGGCAATCCATGCGCCCGGCGGGAAACGCCAGAAGTTCGTAAGGGCCGCGGCGGGGTCGCCGTCCGCGAGATACAGGTTGTACAGCAGGATCACCTCGCCGGTGGGGTTGTAGATCTCTACGAGGTCCGGAGTCTCCAGCGTCATGGAACCCGGGGGACCCGGAAACAGGAAGTCCTGGTTCCAGGCCATGATCTCGTTGACCTTGAGCGCGAACACGGGATCGTCCGCACCGCGGCAGATGCCGCCGATACTCATCAACAGAACGGCCGCACACAAGACGCGCACGTCACTCCTCCTCTGTGCACCGCCGCCGCGCGAGGCATCGAGCCCGGTACGCAGCCGCAGACGGCGGTGACGACCACTCCATCCACCAATTGTAAAGTCGCGGGACCCCTTTGGGAAGGGAACGATCGCACGAGGCCCCCGCCGTGCCGGAGCGTCAGGCCTCCGGCCGGACGTCGATGTCCACGCACTCCTCGTCGCCGATCCGGGCCAGGGTGGCGCGCAGATCCGATGCCCTCACCGCCGCCGGGACGCTGATGGTGGCATCCATGCTGAAGACGGGCGTGCCGGACACCGGCGCGGGCGCCACGCGGGAGTCCAGCTCCACGATGTTGATCCCCTGCTGCGCCAGCGCCTCCGAAAGACGGTGCACGATGCCGGGGTGGTCGAGGGCCACGGCCTTCACCTGCCAGCGGAGGCTCGCCCCGGGCGGCGCCGGCCGAGCTTCGGTG
Source organism: Planctomycetota bacterium (assembly GCA_041308205.1). GTDB lineage: Bacteria > Planctomycetota > UBA8108 > UBA8890 > UBA8898 > UBA8898. The sequence goes on from JBFZCA010000296.1 coordinate 6,721, forward strand.
CGCCGCAGGACGAGCGCCAGGTCGGTTTCGGCGGCGAGACGTTCCTTGTCCCGCATGATGGCGTCGAACCCGGCCGCGTCGACCGAGAAGAGGAGGATCACGGCGAAATCGCCGCCGAGGACCGCCATGCGGCTGTCCTCCACGTTCCCGCCGCGGGTCAGCAGGAAATCGGTGATCCTCGCCACGAGACCGGGGCGATCGGGGCCGATCGCGGAAAGCACGGCGCGGGTATTCATCGGAGGCTCCGTGTAGGCTGTGGGCCGTACGCTGTAGGCTATGGACTATAGGCTATAGGTTGCAGGTTGCAGGATCAAGGACCCGGACGCTCTCACTCAGGCGCCGCGTCCGCCCGCAGCCCACGGCCTCAGAAGTGACAATACCGGCAGTCCGTGCCGCTGTCCGGGTGCCCCATGTCCTCCTCCCCTCCCGAATGGCACGCACGGCACTGGTCGGCGACGGCGGTCTCGTGCGTCGCATCGATGGGCATCGGTTCCCCCGGCGGATGCGCGGGCAGGCTCAAGTGGCACACGCCGCAGCGGTCATCCCGGCTGAACGGTATGTGGCAGCGCAGGCAATGCGCATCGGAGGACGTGAACCCTCCGCGGTGGTCGCGCGGGGCCGTCGTGGTATGGCAGCCATCGCACTGGTCGCGCGTGTGGCACACGGCGCACTGCTCGCGCCGGATTCCGGCGGCCACGCCGTGGCCGAAGTCGCGCCAGGCGGGCGTGTGCGTGCGCGGCCGCACGGTCGTGTGGCACGCCTGGCATGCGCCCGACTCGTGGCACAAGGAGCAGCGGTCGGCGGTGCGCCCGCCGTCATCGGCGCGCGCGCCGTGCGCCCGCATCCATGCCTGCGTGTGCGTTGAGGGCCGCACGGTCGGGCGGGTCTCGCGGTGGCAGGCCGCGCAGGCGCGCGCCGCCGGGGCTGCCTCGGCGTGACACGCGACACAGGCGTCCATGCGCATCGCGGAACCCGCGTACAGCGCGTCGGACGCGGCGACATCGGCGTGACACACGGTGCACTCGCGCCGCGCCGCGTGGGCGGCGTGATCGAAGATGATCTCCGGCCGCTGCGCCCCCGCGTGCGCCCGGCGCGGCCCCTCGGGCCCGAAGAACCGCGCAAGCAGCGTTCCGCCGCGTTCGTGGCAGGTCTCGCACACGTCCCGCGCGGGCTCGAGATCGCGGCCCGCCGTCCCCGCGTGGCACTCGCCGCAGCCGAGCTTCCGGCCCTCGACGTGCCGCGCGTGCGGAAACTCGCTGACCTTCTCCCTGATCGCGTTCGTGAGGAGGAGACTGCAGCCCGCCGCCGCCGCACACGCGCACAGCGCGCCGAACCGATTCATGACCGTCCGCATGCGTCGCGTCACGATTCTCAGAACCTCACCTTGACGCCCGCCTCCACGCGGTGCATCGTGCCTTCCTCATCGTTCTCGATCATGTACTCCGCCTCGAGCGTCACCGCCTTCGCGACCGCGTACACCGCCCGCAGGAAGAAGCTCCGCACGTCGGCCCGCTCCCTGTGATCGTAGCGGTCCTCCTTCCAGAGCGAGTAGCCGCTGCCGATCTCGCATCGCAGGGAGGCGCACAGTTGCTGCGCGTAGCTGCCCTCGACGGCCCACGTGCGGTCGCCGCCCGTATCATAGCAGTTCCCCGTGGCGACGACCTCGGATGTCGGGAACGGAAGCTCCCGCAATGCGGCCGTCAGGTAGTACCGCTCGAATTCGTGGTTGTACGGCCCGACCCGGCCGCCGTTCACGAGCCGGCGCACGCACACCCCGCCGCCGGCATCGAACCAGCCGGCGAACTCGTGGCGCAGGAGCGCTCCCGCCTCGCGATACGGATACAGGCTGCGAAGCACCGAGTAGTAGGGGTCGTACTCCGTCGCGAGCGCGTCCATGCGCGAGAAGACCCACGTGAAGTGGCCGCTCACGGAGGTCTTCCCGGACGGCAGCTCGTAGGAGGTGCGCAGCGTGAGCTCGCGCGGCTCGTTCTCCAGCAACGCGTACTCGCTCCGCCACACGAGGCGCCGGTCGAGGAGGTGCTGCCGGTACGACAGCCGCAGGCAGTCATCGCGGCGCGAGACGCGCTCGGCGGCGTCGATGTGCTCGATCTCGTAGGTGTCGTGAATGCGGGCGAACACCGCCGAGAGCCGGGCGTCGCGCCACGGCCGCGCCGTGATTCCGCCGCCGTACACGCGGTCTCCGCTGCGCGAAGACTCGTACAGGTGATCGGGAATGCCGGCGAAGAGGACCGCCCGCGTCGCCAGGTAGGGATCGAGGTCGGCGCTCTCGAGCCGCACGCCGTCCATGCGGACGAGCTCCGGCACCTCTTCGAGCCACTGCCGCCCCACCCGCGCCGCGTCGAGCGGCGCGCCCTCGGGCCGCAGGTCGATGTACGCGGCGCTGAGCTGCGCGTACGTCCGGCCGCGCGTGTCCGCGAGTCCCCCGAACCGGCCGGCGTAGGCCGTGCCGTCCAGGTCATGCGCCATGAAACCCGCCGCGTACCCCGCCACGCGGCCCTTCCCCCCCTCGCCGAAGGAGACCCAGAAGCGCTCGCGCAGGTCGCAATCGCTCTCCCCGCCGTCGACTTGCCAGGAGAAGCGCACGTCGGCCAGACCGCGGAGGTACCAGGAAGATGCCGGCGCCGGCGCGCCGGCCTCGGG
>JBFZCA010000297.1:0-4749 GCA_041308205.1 Planctomycetota bacterium
TTGAATGATGTCGGCGTCGTCCACGAGCCGAGCAGCAGGCCGTCTTCCGGGAGCCACGCGGTTATTCGCACGCTCGTGCCCGGAGGCCGCCAGAACGTGAACTGGTAGGCATGGCTCCACCACCGCGGGGCGGCCGAGACGTCGGGCGAGATGAGCTCGCAAGCCTGCTCGATGGGCATCTCCCAGAGCCTGTACGTCGTGTGGCCCACACGCACGGACGGAAGAGGGACCTTCGTCAGCAAGTAGCCGGTCAGCGCGCCGCGATTGTCCGGGTCCGTGAGGTACAGGTACGACCCGCTCGGCGATTCCTGCGGATACTGCCGGCTGATGCGCGGCAGGAGCTCGTCGGGCAGGGCCCGCACGATCTCGTCGAGAAAGGCCTGCGCGAGGTGCTCGTCGGCGATCTCGCGGTCGACGCCGAAGACAAGCGGTCCCGCCCATGTCGGCATGACGAGGTTCCACAGCCACGCCAGACGCCAGTCGTGGCGTTCCACGAAGCAGAGGGAGATCCGCGACGCGGAGATCGAGAACAACATCCGCGCGCGCCCGTACCCCGGCAATCTCGTGAGCGCAAAGCCGGCCGCCGGAGTCTCCCGCATCGCGCCGCCCGGCGCCGCCCCGGTTGCGTCCGGCGTGCGCGTCCGCTCGCCGGCCCGCGGATCGTATTCCCTCTCCGGGACCCACCAGCAGGCGGGGCCGAGCAGCAGCCACATACCCGTCGAGAGCGCGCAGGGCCAGAAACGGTTCTCGCCGGCTCCGAAGTACGTGTCGCGCGCGGCCGGGTCGTACGGCAGGGGAGCGGTCACGGTGAGCTCGATGTCGTGGGGCGGCAGTCCTTGCGTCTCGGCCCCCGCAGGCGCGGCGGCGCCGGTCGAGGCCGAGGCGGGCGCGCCGGCGATCACTTTCGCGAAAAGGCCGATCCGGTCGAGGCGCGCGGCAAGGTGCTCGGCGAGAAGCCGCGAATCCAGCAGCGTCGCCATGGCGGTCGGCTGCGAAGCCCCCGCCGTCGCGGCCGCACCCGCGCCGCCGGTTCCTCCCGCGATCTTGAGCACGAACGGCATCCTCCTGCCGGAGTAATCGGGAAGACCGCCGTCCGGCGACGCACAGCCGCACGCGGCCACGCAGAGGCCGATGCATGCAGCGGCGAGAGACACGCTCCTCATCGCGGCCGCCGCCGCGCGGGATCGAGGCCGATATGGGACGCGACTCTCGTGCTCGGTCATGGCTCGGGGAAGAACCTCCGCGTGCGGTGGTTGCCGGTGTCGGCGATGTGAATGGACCCGTCGCCGCCGATGACGACGCCGCAGGGGAGCCGCAACTGCGCGCGCGCCGCCGGTCCGTTGTCGCCGCCGTAGCCCGCGATTCCCGTTCCCGCCGCGGTCGTGATGACCCCCTCCTGCGACACCCAGCGGATGCGGTGATTGCCGGCGTCGGCAATGACGTAGGACTCGCCGGAGCCGGCGACCGCGCTCACGCAGCAGGGATCCTGCAACTGCGCCTCCGTCGCCGGGCCGTTGTCGCCGCCGTAACCCGCGGTTCCCGTCCCCGCCACGGTCGTGATGATCCCGTCCGGCGATATCCGGCGAATGCAGTGATTGCCCGTGTCGGCAATGTAGAGCGACCCGTCGGAGCCGCAGGCGACGCTGCAGGGACGCCGCAACAACGCCAGCGACGCCGGGCCGCCGTCGCCTCCATAGCCTTGCTCGCCGCTGATCCCCGCCAGGGTAATGACATCGCCATTCGGAGACACGGTGCGAATCCGGTGGTTGCCGGTGTCGGCAATGTAGAGCGATCCATCGGAGCCGACGGCGACCCCGCCGGGATTGCTGAGCTCCGTCTCTGTCCCATCCCCGGTCACGAGCGTAATGTCGCCCGCCGGAGACACGCGTCGAATGCGGTTGTTGGACGTATCGGCGATGTAGACCGATCCGTCGGGGCCGACGGCGACGCCGCGGGGGCGATCCAGTTGCGCCTCGATCGCCGGCCCGCCATCGCCGCTGTAACCCCGCGTCCCGGTCCCCGCGGCGGTCGTGATGATGCCCTGCGGAGAGACGCGACGAATCCGGCTGTTGTCCGTGTCGGCGATGTAGACCGATCCATCGGAGCCGAAGGCGATGCCGCAGGGACCGCGCAACCGCGCCTGCGACGCCGGGCCGCCGTCGCCGCCGTACCCCTCGTCGCTGCTACCCGCCGCCGTCGCGATGGCGCCCAGAGGAGACACGCGCCGGATGCGGTTGTTGTCCGTGTCGGCGATATAGAGCGATTCGTCCGGGCCGACGGCGACTCCGCGCGGCCCGGACAGCTCGGCCTGCGCGGCCGGGCCCCCGTCGCCGCCGTAGCCGTCGATCCCGTTCCCGGCCGCCGTCGTGATGGTCCCCTCCGGAGACACGCGGCGCACGCGGTGGTTGCCCGTGTCGGCGATGGAGAGGGAGCCGTCCGAGCCGAGCGCGATGCCGCAGGGGTGTTGCAGATCCGCCTCAAGCGCGGGAATGTCGTCGCCGTTGTACCCCGCGGTCCCGGTTCCCGCCACGGTCGTGATGGTCTCCTCCGGAGATACGCGGCGGATACGATGGTTCTCGGTGTCGGCAATGTAGAGCGAGCCGCCGGCGCCCCAGGCGACGGCGCACGGGCGATGGAGATGCGCCTGCAGCGCGGGAATGTCGTCGCCGTTGTACCCCGCGGTCCCGGTTCCCGCCACGGTCGCGATGATCCCGTCGAGCGACACGCACCGGATGCGGTGGTTCTCCGTGTCGGCAATGCAGAGCGAGCCGCCGAGACCGCGGGCGACGCCGTGAGGAAGGTTCAGCTGCGCCTGCGTCGCCGGCTCGCCGTCGCCGCCATCCCCCGCGGTCCCGGTTCCCGCCACGGTCGCGATGGTGCCCTCCGGCGACACGCGGCGGATGCGGTTGTTGGAGGTGTCGGCGATGTCGATGGAGCCCTCGGGGCCGACGGCGACGCCCCGGGGGAAGTTCAACCGGGCCTGCGTCGCCGGCCCGCCGTCGCCGCCGTACCCGGCCGTGCCGTTTCCCGCGACGGTCGTGATGATTCCCTCCGGCGACACGCGGCGAATGCAGTGGTTGTCCGTGTCGGCAACGTAGAGCGATCCGTCGGGGCCGGCGGCGACGCTCGACGGCCGGCACAACCGCGCCTCCGTCGCGGGCCCGTAGTCCCCCAGGAATTTCCTCCCCGCCACGGTGGCGATCCACCCCTGATTCAGCATGAACACCCTCGTGTGCCGCCAGTCTCCGTTCACGAGCCCCGACTCGACGTTGCGGGCGCGCACGTGCAGCATCGCCCGCGCCGAGGAATACGGCTGTCCGAGAGGCACGGCCGCCTGCGTGTCCAGGTACGAGTCCCATATGAGCTTGTGCATCGAGCCCGCGGGACTCGCCCACGCCGCCGCCGGGTCGTCGCCCTCGGCCGCAACCGCCGTCGCCGGCGTCGCGTGCGCGAGCCAGGCGCCTGCCGCGTCGATCTGGCTCTCCGCGAGGTCGCCCGTGAAGCACACTTCGAGCTCCGCATCGCACTCGGCCGGGTGCGAGAGCTCGATGTCGAGGCTCACATCGCCGGCAATGTGCTCGTTCAACCGGGGGGCCTTGATATCGATCGCGATCTGCGCATTGTCCACCACAATCGGATCGAACCCGGCGATCGCCGCCTTCGTCTGCGTTGCGCCGACCAGGCGCGTCGCGCGCAGCTCCATCTGCACGTTCTCTTCGAGGCCGGCGATTGCCGCCGGCGGCGCCATCGTGTTCCAGCGCAGATCGAAATCCTGGAATACGCTGCCGCCCTCCACTTCCTCGGCGGCGACTTCCATCGGCTCGGAAGCCGCGATGCTCGCCGAGAGAACGATCCGGAGCCGCGCGGGCGCCTCGGTCCGGCACCGGTACTCGAGCACCACCGTCTCGAAGTACGGTCCGCCCTCGACCCACACGGAGTCGTCCGTGTTCTCCGTCCTCGCCGCCATTATCTCGACCTCGGGCGCCGGGGCGTTGTCGAGCGGCGCCTGGAATGCATACCTCCACGCTTTCATCTCCGCCCCCACGATAAGCGAAAGGCCCCACTGCCCTGCGGGCAGGATGCCGTCGCCGGGCCCGCCGGCGCTCACGTCGCCCATCGTGTCCCAGACGACCTTGTACCGCAGGCCCTCGGCGCTCGCAGAGAGCGGGGAGGAAACCGGCGCCCAGGCCGTGCCGTCGAAGGCCAGAAGCCGCGCGTTCGCCGCACGCTCCACCCTGTCGCCATGTTCGTAGAAGAAGAAACGCGGCTCGACGGCCGCGGTATCCCCTTGAGGATCGGAGAGATCGAATTCGAGCGTGACCTCGCCGGAGAAGTAGCCTTTGACGGGAGCCGGCGGCGGGACGAACGAGACCGAGGGCAGCGTCTTCGAGGCGCCGCCTCCTCCCCCGCCTCCCCCTCCGCCGCCGCCGATCGCCGCCACGATTCCCGCAAGCCCGGCCCCGCAGCCCGAGAGCAGCCACAGGAGGGCGGCGCCCGCCAGCGTCAGGACTGCATACCGGCGCATGGATGTGCACATGTGTGTGCGCTCCCGGTGCGCATCGCGATCTCGATCCGCTCGAGCCCGAGCAACACGACCGGTGCGTCTCCCGTTGAATTCGAGCCTCTTGCGACAGGCTCTTTCGCAGCGAATTACGATGACCTCATCTGACTGTAGCAGATGGCGCGGTCGAGTTCAACCCGCCGCGCGAATCCGGGGACAGGCACCGATTTCTCCTGCGGAGAAATCGG